>NZ_JACHTO010000034.1:0-8360 GCF_020135895.1 Campylobacter sp. 2457A
AGGAAAGAGATCTACTTTGCTTGAATTTAAAGATTGGCAAAAGATTTATTTAAAAGATCCCATCAAAGGAGCTTGAAATAAAAAGTTTTTTGCATCTATTTCAAGATTGCAAATCAAAACTCCTAAAAGTATTGCATAAGTTTCATCATCTAGAGCTTTAATGTTCATTTTATTCCTTTATAAACTCCATAGTCCAATCTGGATTAGTCCCTGCGCCACAAGGTTCAAAAATAGATAAACTTATATCACAAGATTCTATTGTATTCAAAGGATTTTTTGCTCTAAAACCTTTTTGTGTTCTTTGCAAAAGTACTTTGCACATTTTTTCTGCATTATTTTTATCTTTGATTTTTAAATATAAAATTGCTTGATTTGAAGAAAGTATTTTTAAATGCAATAATTTATCATATTTATGTATTTTGCAAGTAGAATATTTATACAAAGATTCATATTCAGTTAAGCAAATTTCATTGTTACACTTTAAAAAGCGAAAAATTTGTTGCCTACTTTTTGATAAATCTATATTTTGCGAATCTATATTTTCAGAAAAACCATATACACCACTCCATTCTCGCGTGCTTTGGTTTGCAAAAAGTATTTGCATTAAGCATAATATCAATATGACTATTTTATTATTCTTAAATAATATATATGTCTATAATTTGAATTTTCAAAAGCAATGAGAAGCTTTGCGCATTCTTTTTTATAATCATTTTCATTTAATTCTTTAATATCATAAAGCATTATTGTATTTCCTTTTTATAGACATCTCCCCACTCAAATATCATTTGGTTGCCACACATTGTGTCACAAAAAGAGTCAGGCGAATCAAATGCTTTCTCATCCCTTGTAAATATAACACCTTGTTGATTTTTCCTAATATAAATTTTACAATTTGCAAAGTCTTTATCATCATTTAAAGCTATAGCTTCTTGTGGAGATTTTATCTGTAATTTCAAAGTTATCTTGCATTCGTGCATATCATTAAATTCACTTTTATGGAGGATAGCTTCATACCTAGCTTCGCAAATATTAAACTTATTACACTTTTGTATTGTAAAGCCCCCCATATAAAGATTTTCTTGTAATATATAAGTTCCAAGCCATTTGTTTAAATGTGTTGCATGAGTGGAGTTAGCCTTATTGTTAGTTTCTGCATTAGCACTAATGCTTAAAATCAAACACAATCCTAAAACTGTTAAAAACTTTTGCATAAAAACTCCTTATTACAATTATTCTTTTTAATAAGTGCATTTTAATTCTCTTTTATTTCCTTCTAGAAGATAAATGCGTGTTTTTGGATAAGTAGTATTCTCTTCTTTATAAAAATCATCAAATCTGCGATTATAAAGGGCAATATAATTTTTTCCTTTAAATTCCATAACATCATAGTTTAAACGGGTTAGTATAGGAAACTCGGGATTAAATTCTGGTTGTTCTGGTATTCCTGAAATTTTATTGCTTGGCATGGCATATGTTTGAAATGCGAAGCAAGGTACTTCATTTTCTAAACAAACTTCTTCTTCAGTCTTTTCTCCATGAAAATGCAAATCATCCCCATAGATTTTATCACTTGCTTTTGCATCTAGCTTACCATTTTTATATATTGCAAGTGCACCAAAATAGTTTCCTATTGAAAGAACTAGATCATCTAATACCCCATCATTGTTAATATCAATTTTTCTTTTATAAATGTAAGGATAGCCTTTTAAGTCTAGGATATCTGCTTCTGCTTCTTTTTTAATCTCTCTCTTTTTTGTGCAATAACTATAAAAAACGCCATATTGAATATTTGATCCAAAAGCACAAAGGCCTATACTAAAGGGAGGATTAATAGAATGGAAAAGTTCTTGCCATTTGTCCGAATCATTTTTATGCTGTCTTGCATATTCACATAATTCTTTATTGTTAGAATCTAGCACTTTACCTAGAAGTTTAAGCAAGTCTGTAATGCGTTCTTCGTAAGCATCTTCTAGAGAATAAACTTTATTTAAATTTTTAATAAATGCCCTTTGTGAATTTAAAAGATCTTTTAGTCTTTGCTCCTTATCGGGAAACTTAGAGATTTTTAATTCTTTTCTTAATTGCGTATAGATTTCACCCATATAGCGATCTAAATTTTGCAAATTCCCGCTTTTATCATTGCATATCATCTTTTCGACATTGCTTTTTGCTTTAGCACAATCAAAACTAGGTTTAGCTTCACTTGGACTTTGTGCATAAAGCATTGGGGTTGAAAATACTAAAATACTCATTAAAATTTTTTTCATAATGACTCCTAAAATAGAAATTAGTTTTATTTGTAGGTTTTAAACCCCTCATAGCTTAAATTTGTTGTCTTAATTGGCATTTAGCTTCCTATTAATTTATCGAGTTTTTTATCTTTTGTAAAAGCTTGATAGAGCTTCTCATAGTATATTTTATATTTTTCTACCGCTTCATCAAAATAATCTGCATTTGCTTCATTAATCCGAGAATATAAAATAAAATAGTTCCATTCTGCAATATTATAAGCCATAAAATCTATAATAATGCTTTTAGTAGTATTTTCAAAAAATTTACCAAATAGATTGTAATTATATAAAGAATTTACACCCTCATTCATTTCATATTTCTCTAAGTAAGCAGCACCATAAAATTTTTCTACTCTTTGGTTAAAATTCCATTTTTCCCTATTAGCTTCACTATCTATCATTTTAAATGCTAAAGTAGCAATCGCTTCTAAATAAATTTGCTTTACGCAATAATTAGAATAATATGACTGAATTGTCTTTTGCCCTGTCTCAAATGATGCAACAAAATCGCAGCTGAATACATTTCTATCACGCATAACAGATTGATTAAATGTCTTTAAACCTTTTCTTGTTTCCCGCCCCTCTTCTGTATCTTTTGGAATGCTTTTTAATATTGAAAAATAGAGTTTAGAATATAGTCTATCAAGTTTTTGCAATTCTCCGCTTTTATCACTACAAATAAGTTTTTCTACTTTTGTACTAGCTTTAGCACAATCAAAGCTAGGTTTAGCTTCACTTGGAGATTGTGCATTAGCACTAATGCCTAAAATCAAACACAATCCTAAAACTATTAAAAACTTTTGCATAAAACTCCTTTTTTATAAAATTAGTCATTTATCTTAGGCATTCAAACAAATATTTTCTTTAAAACTTTGCATACTGATTTTATTTTCAAAAGTATAACTAGTTCTTTTTTTATCAGAATAGCTTAAAGAAACAATAGCCACATTTGCCATTTTATGTATTTGTTCCGTGTTAAAATTTTCCAAAGCTTGTGTAGCAATGATGCATTTTGTAGTTTTTTTGAAAAAAGAGGAATTTTCATCTAAAATTAAATCTATTTTAAAAGCACTTTCATAGTTACCTTCTTCTTTTTGGTTAAGCTTTAAGCTTTCATAAATCCTTCTATTCTCGCAATTATGAAGAAATACTTTAGTGATGGTTTCATGATTGTTTCCATTTTCATCTAAAATGGTTAAATTATTTATTTTTAAATCAAAATTACCACCTTTATTGGCTGAAATTTCTTCTTCATTGATTTTTAAATGAATATCTAGCATTTTTGAAGCTTTATCTTTTAAAATTTTAAATTGATTTTCCTTAGCAAAGCTATACAATTCTATAGCATTTTCTTCATTATCATTAAGAGTAACTTTTAAAATCCCATCGTTTTTATTTATAAAATATAATATATTGTTTTTTATTACTTTAAAGTGTAACTCATCTTCTTTTTTTAAAATAAGTTCTTCTTGGGTGCTACAAGAAAAAGCTTGTGGATTACTTGTTTGTTGTTCTTCTTGTGTTGGATCATATTTTAAATACATAAGTTCGCATTGATCTTCTATTAGCTTAGAGCAATCTATTTTTGCTTTTGCTCCTACAAGTAAAGTAATAAAAGTATTTTTAGGTTGTTCTATTTGTATGATAGATGGGGTAGGATTTGGATAAAGGATAAGAATATTGTAGAGTGTATTTGCTTCCAGTTTTTCAAACTTTTCATTTAAAGTTTTATTTAGCAGGGTAACATTATCTATTTTATTAGCACCTAAATTCTCACAATAATTAGCAATACAATAAATATTATCTAAGCTAAATTTTTTTTGAGTGAGGGTGTTTAGGTAATTAAGATAAGGGGAGAGAATATCAGCTATACCTTGAAATTCGTCTTTGGAAACATAAGAATAATAATGTTTGTCTTTAGTATGATATATATTGTATTCTTTTAAGAGATTCTTTGCTTTTTCATTAACTTCTTTGCATTTCTTATAATTTTGCATAAAAGAAAGGTAGGTATATTTATCTAGCAACTTCAGTCCTTGCTTAGTATTGGCTTCCTTGAAGTTAAAATTAAGATAAGAGAAAATATCAAGACTTGTTGAAAAATATTCTATATTATTATTTTGATTCTTATTGCTTAAGCTAAACATAGCGGCTTCTTGGATTCTGCGAGAATAATAAGGGTTTTTGAATTGTCGTATATCAGCATAATAACGCACAGAAAACCACGCTAAAAATCTATTTTTTTCTTTTAGAGCTTTTTGAAGCAAGATGAGTCCACTCTCTGGCTTAAATCTTGCTGGACGCTGATAATAAATAGATAGCAAGGGAATAAACTCTTGTGGATTGATTGATTCTGTCTTACTGGAAGAAGTAAGATAATTTGTATTCCATTTTTGAAGTTTTTTTCTTAAATTATACATTTTTTCAAAAGAAATGATTTTTTTAACTTCTATTGCTTCATTATCCGTAAGCTCAAAAACCATATTTATATCAAGTTTTTGGTTGATATTTTCAGGATTTTGGTTGTAGATTTTTATATTATTTTGTAAAATAGTATTAATATCTTTTTGCAAATTTTGTATAGTTTCTACATTATTCTTAATTTTTTCTTGAGAGCTATTTGATTTAAGATTTTTTTTATTTTTGTATTCAATTATCTTATTTTCTATCTCTGCAGAAGTTTTATTGATAAGGGTTTGCACAGATTGTAATTGTTTACCTAGTATATTAGCTAGAGTATAAACACCATTTTCCAAGTCTGTATATTTCAAAATCCCTATTTTATACATCAAAATTACTTCTCTCCATTTATCCTCTTCAATATTAATTCCTATGCCAATGGTAACTACATTAACAGAATCGGTATAAATATATTGTCGCTTATCTTCTACTAATATCAATAAAGAAAGGAATTTATTGTAAAACTCCTCATAGCTTAAATTTGTTGTCTTAATTGGCATTTAGCTTCCTAATAATTTATTGAGTTTTTTATCTTTTGTAAAAGCTTGATAGAGCTTCTCATAGTATATTTTATATTTTTCTACCGCTTCATCAAATAAATCTGCATTTGCTTCATTAATCCGAACATCTACAAGAAAGTAATTCCATTGCATAATATCATAAGTCATAAAATCTATAATAATACTTTTAGTAGTATTTTCAAAAAATTTATTAAATAGATTATAATCGGGTAAAAACTCTATATCCATATCGTAGGCTCCATTAGGGTTTTCAATGGGGACAATAAAATCTTCCATTCTTTTATTAAAGCCCCATTTTTCCCTATTAGCTTCACTATCTATCATTTTAAATGCTAAAGTAGCAATCGCTTCTAAATAAATTTGCTTTACGCAATAATTAGAATGTGGCTGAAAGTCTTCTTGTTTTCTTGTCTCAAATGGTGCAACAAAATAGCATTGCAATGCATTTCTATAGCCCATAACAGAGTAATTAAATTCTTTTAGGCTTTCTCTTACATTTTGTCCTTCTTTTGTATCTTTTGAGATATTCTTTAGTATTGAAAAATAAAGATTAGAATATAAGCTATCCAGTCTTTGTAATTCTCCGCTTTTATCACTACAAATAAGTTTTTCAACTTTTGTACTAGCTTTAGCACAATCAAAGCTAGGTTTAGCTTCACTTGGAGATTGGGCATTAGCACTAATGCCTAAAATCAAACACAATCCTAAAACTATTGAAAACTTTTGCATGGATATTCCTTTAAATAGAAATTAGTTTTATTTGTAGGTTTTAAACCCCTCATAGCTTAAATTTGTTGTCTTAATTGGCATTTAGCTTCCTTAAATCTATATTCTGAATAAATTTATCAAGTGGCTGAATGACTCTGGTTTGCATTTCATCTAAATCATATTCACATCCCCCATTTGTACATATAAATCCCTCATCTTCAGAAACACATACTTGAGTATAGCGACCATTTGAGCTTAATTCTTGTAATGCCTGAGAGGCTTTTGTGAGAGTTTCTTCATATCCTTGTGGAAGCAATTTATTATAAAATTTAAACTTTGCTAAACCTTTAATAGAAAAAATATCAAGTATCATATTATCATCACAAGCATAAATAGTGTCTTTGTCTATGAGGGAACTTGTATCTATGATGGTATTGGTGCTAAGTAATAAAATTCCCATTTTATAAACCCTTGCTATACAAGGTTTGTAATGATGTGGTTTAAAACCAAAATGAACCGAGTCAAGATTTTCATATATTATTCCGTTTTCACGTCCTATGTTAAATAATTCTTCCACTTCTTTTTTATCATCATTTTTTGCCAATAAAAAACAACGCATATTATCTCTATAATCTTTAAAATTTTTAGCAAATTTTTGCATTTGTTTTCTTGTTTCTTTTCCTTCTTTTGTATCTTTTGGAATGCTTTTTAGTATTGAAAAATAGAGTTTAGAATATAAGCTATCAAGTTTTTGTAATTCTCCGCTTTTATCATTGCATATCATCTTTTCGACATTGCTTTTTGCTTTAGCACAATCAAAACTAGGTTTAGTACTAGATTTTGCATTTAGACTTTGACTAAGTAATATCACACTCAGAGTGATAAATAATATTTTTGTTGTGTCAAACATTAATTATTTCCTTTTTCATAAGTGCATTTTAATTCTAATTTATCGCCTTTTAAAAGATAAATGCGTTCTGTTGGATAAGTAGATTTTTTATCATCCTGAAATCTGCGATTATAAAGGGTAATATAATTTTTTCCTTTAAACTCCATAACTCCATAGTATAAATAGCCTAGCATAGGATATTCAAAATCAAATTCTAGTCGTTTTGAAATTTTATTGCTTGGCAAGGCATAGAAACCAAATACTTCAGCAGCATCGCTGTCACGACTTCCTTGAAGGGTGCCTAGAGTAGCTGATCCACAAAAATGCAAATCATCCCCATAGATTTTATCACTTGCTTTTGCATCTAGCTTACCATTTTTATATATCCAAAGTGCATCATAATAATCCCCTGATATAAAAATCAGATTTTCGGGCACTCCATCATTGTTAATATCAATTTTTCTTTTATACATTTTAGTATTATGGATAAAGTAAAAATTGTAATTATATTCGTCTTTGATATCTTTTGCCATTTTTTCAGTAGCTTTTCCATTTTCTGTACAAAGATCTATAAACACACCATCTCTACTACTTGTTCCAAAAGTACAAAAGCCTATGCTATATGGAGGATTGACAGAAGGAGGAACTTCTTGCCATTTATTCTCATCAAATTTATCATCATGCTGTCTTGCATATTCACATAATTCTTTATTGTTAGAATCTAGCACCTTACCTAGAAGTTCAAGCAAGTCTGTAATGCGGTATTCATAAGAATGTCCTATAAAATCAGAGCGTTCTTCATAGGCATCTTCTTCATTATGAGAATATTGTATAAAATCAGCTCTATCAATTTTATTTAATTTTTTAATAAATGCCCTTTGTGAATCTAAAAGATCTTTTAGTCTTTGTTCCTTATCGGGAAATTTAGAGATTTTTAACTCTTTTCTTAATTGTGTATAGACTTCACCCATATAGCGATCTAAATTTTGTAACTGCCCGTATTTATCATTGCATATCATCTTTTCAACATTGCTTTTTGCTTTAGCACAATCAAAACTAGGTTTAGCTTCACTTGGACTTTGTGCATAAAGCATTGGGGTTAAAAATACTAAAATACTCATTAAAATTTTTTTCATAATTACTCCTTTAAAAAATTGTTTTTCATTATATATTTATTCTGCTCTTACTTCTCCACCCTTAACCATAAGCCCATTAGAGTCTATAACTACTTCTACTCCACCTGCCTTAATGATAACACAATTTTGATTTGCAGTGATAACAGTTTCTCCTACTTTGTGTATGATTTGATTACCCGCTTGAATTTCGCAATCTGTTTGATAATTACTATATTTAGATTCTGCAAGTTCTGTATGTTGTTTTTTTGTTTGTGTGCTTAAATTTTGTTCTGTATGTATATCTATGTAATTATGTGCTTGTATATTTAAGTGCTCTTCGCTAAGATAATTTATTCCTTTATTGGTATGAAGC
>NZ_JACHTO010000035.1:0-7875 GCF_020135895.1 Campylobacter sp. 2457A
GGTATTAATATCGATAAAAGTGAGATTTTTAATGTTAAAAATTTTAATAATTTTACTTTTTATCAAGTAAAAAGATTTTTATAATTTTGTGCTTCTTTGGCGTTAATTACTCTTTGCTTATCTAAGTAAAAAAGTTCTTCAGCTTTGTCTTTTAACTTCTCTAAGCTTTGTATGTCTTTGAAGTTTTTAACACCAAAAGCCACAAATTTATCATCGCTCTTTCTTTGTGCGATGATTGAAATTTTATTATCAGCTTCATTGTGGTCGTAATGAGTTACGATCATTTCACCAAAGCGTTCATCATAAATTGATTTGCCTATATAAGTGCTTAGTATTTCTTTTAGCCTGGTAAAAAATTTCTCCTGTTTGGCTTTTTCTTGTGCGATGCGTTTATCGTTGTTCTTATAATCAAAAATAAACTCTAAATCTGTGATTTTACGCCCTGTTTTGTAAGTTTTTATTTCTAGTAAAACAAGATTTGATTTGCCATTTATATCTTTTTCGGCTTGTTTTAATACAAAGCGATTAAAATCCGCCCATCTTTCAATGTAAATTTTTGGCACTTCTAAAAGGTTTTGTAATACTGCAAGATTGATTTTAAGGCTTTGTTTGTTCTGTTTTAACTCACAAACAAGCATATTATAAATTCTTATGCTATAAGCTGATTTCATTTGCTGGATATCATTAAATTTTAACTGGGTAAAATCTCTTTTTTGGTCTAGCAAGTATTGCATAAGACTATCGTTAAGCTGGTAAGTGATATACCCTTGTCCTTGTCTGTATTCTATAAATTTAAAAAGTGGCATAGCCCTAAAAATATTTACTTCTTTCATTGTTTTTTCATCAAGTAATTTAAAATCCTCGACATAAGCTTTTTTTGCCATAGATTGACACAAATCCCTTATATAATTATAATCTGGATTTTTATCATCTCTTTGCCATAGTTCCATAATTTCACTTAATGGCATTTCACAAACTTGAAATAAAGTGTCTTTTTGGCTGTTAATTTGTGCGACGATCCACATAAACATTTTAAGTTCATTAGTATTCATATCGTATTTAGCATAAACAAAGCGATTGTTTTGAGTTACGACTGCTTTTTGAATTCTTTTTTTGTTAGTTTTTTTTGGTGTTTGCATAATTATTCCTACAATTCAAAGAAGCAAGCAGGGCGTTCATCGCATAAAGGGTATAAGTGCTTGCCCCTATACCCTAAACTTCCCTAAGCTAATAAGCTAAGGTTACAATTAAGCAAATTAATGCTATAATTACGATGAATTTCAATTCATCTCCTCCTTTCGGCGGAGCAAATTAACCCTAGTGGAGCCCTAATCCACTAGGATTTAAACTCCACAAAATAATTATATCACAATTTTAGTTAATAGTGTATATATTTATTAAATATTTCTCACTTTTAAAAGGGGTTTTTTCCTGGTAAAAAGTTACCTTTCACATTAAAAAAGTTACCTTTAGCAATTTTAAGTCCCATTTTTCCATATATTTATCTACTATATCCAAAATCTCTTTTAATCTGTCTTGCTTTATTTATTGTCTTTTTAAAGCTGTTTCTAATTCGTTCTCTAAGTTCTGTATATTTTGATTGTATAATGTCTCTAACTCTGTCAATTCTTGCCTGTATGAGTGTTCTATTTCCTGTGTTTTCTCCTGTAAAGCTTTGAAATCCTGTTCTAAGCCGTTGAGTTTGTTTCTCATAGCTTCCAAAGCGTTCTCGTATGCTATTCGTTCGCTCTTGATTATCTCGTGTAATTTCATCTCTGCTTGTTGATATTCTGTTATCTTGTCCTGTAATCTCTCTATTTCTGCTATTAATTCTAATTCTAAAGTCGTCATTTTCTGCCTTTTCTAATCTAGTGGTAGGTAATAATAACCCTCTTGCACTATCACGCTCTCTTTCGGCATTTGTATATAAATTTTCCCGCTGTTCGATTTTGTTGTTAGCTCCTTGCTGATCTGATAAGGTCTTATCCACAGATACCATACAACTACGCTTAAAATCATCATCGTAAGCATTCCCACTAAAAAACTCATTGCTAGGCTGGATATTTTGAATTTCATTAGCTGTATCTTGTAATTGTATTTCTCCATTTTTTCGATTGAATTTTCTAGTTTTTCCCTGTAATCGCTCGTTAAATTTTCTAATTGTTTCTCTGTAATACTCATCTTTTGATTGAATGAATTTATCAAGTTCTCGTTTAGTTCGTTCAAGCTCTGCTTTAATATCTCTTTGTTGATACTCTCTTGCTCTGCTTTCTTTTTCTGTGCGTAAGTCTCTAAGCTTTTTAAAGCTTCTAAATTGTTCATTGTAAATGCCTCCTTTAAACCTTTTAGCTTTTTTGCTTTCTGGTAGTTTAATGCTTAAATAATCGCTTCCTTTTCTTGTTACTTCGATATTGTTTTGCTCTAAAAAATAAATGAGTTCGTCTCTTGAATTGATAATTTCATTAGCTACTTGCTTATGAAGTATCTTATCTAGGGCTTTATAGTCCTTAAAAAGCTCCTTTTCTTTTTTGCTTCCTTGTAGGGTTTGTTCTTTGCTCGGATCTTTTGGATTTGTAAAACCATAGCATAAATTAACAAAATCACGCCAAAAATCAATTCTTTTATTATCAATGGGGTGGTAGTAAGGGTTAAATGACTTTTTGCTTTCTAGGTCCATTTTTGGAATTATAAAGTTTAATTCTAATCTGCCCTTGTCTGTATGTTCTATCCACAAAATATTATAACGTCCTTGCATTGCAGGAGTTAAAAGGGCATTTTCAAAGCTTTGCATTATTTCTTTTTTGGTGTTCTCATCGATGTTTTTTTCTTCAAAAGATAAAACACCTACGCAAGTTTTATGCTTTTGGCTCATTGATTTAATAAGCTCTCTTGTTAAAAACTCGTCCCCTTTTAATATTCTTGCCGTGCCTTGATTAACTCTCTCATTTAGCATATAATCAACCGATGATACACCCCCGCCTTTTTGAGTTTTAAAGAATTTACAAATCATTCAATGACTTTTCTAAGTTCTTTTAGATGATTTTCGATGCGACTTAGCATTTCTAGTCCTACTCTATCAAGTCCGCCTTTTGATGTGTTTAAATGCTTTGCAACTTGATTTAAATTATTACCCCACTTAGAAAGCTCAGCTATAAAATCTCTATTAATTGGAGTTTGTTTTCTTTTAAGGGTCTTTTGTTTTAGCATAGATTTTAAAGCAAAGCTAGAAAAATTAAGCTCACTTTCTTTTAGTTTGATTTGTATTTGCTCCCACTCATCTTGCGAAAGTCTTAATCTTTTAGTTAAAGTTTTAATGCTTTACTCCTTTCTATCAGCTGTAGCAAATCGCACCTGGTAAGGTGCTATGATTTGCGAAAAGGGGGTGCGGGGGCTGTGTGAGTGCGTAGCACGGAACACGGACAAAGCCCACCGCCCTAATTTATACTACTACTAAGCAAAAAAACTCTAAATTGCAATATTAGCTAATAGGCAAGGAAAAGTATTTCTTTTTCTTTACGCTGCTTTAGGACGGCTTACGTCCTTAAACTCTCTTTTGCATTTGAAACTTTTTTTGTTTTTCTTTCACGCGTGCGTGCATACGCACACGCGTACGCGTTTTTTAAATTTTTTAATATTTTTATATATTTTTAGGGAGCGTTCTAGGCTCTATATGATGGGGCTTAGCCGAGTATTAAAAGTAGAAATTGGGAGTATTAAAAGTAGAAATTGGGAGTATTAAAAGTAGAAATTGGGAGTATTAAAAGTAGAAATTGGGAGTATTAAAAGTAGAAATTGGTAAATAATATACTCTTAATAAATAATTTAAAAGCCTATGTAATAGGGATTAGCGAAGTATTAAGACAACAAATTGGGAGTATTTAAAAGGGCATAGATATTAACAATCTACTTTTAATTAAAAATAGAAAATATTTGACAACCTACTTTTAATATGCTATAATAAAAAATCCGCCTTGAGTTTTCACTCTTGGCGGAAATCCATTACTTAGGACATACTATGAAAAAACATAGTAAGCGTCTTAAAGTAGCATTATATCTAAATTTTAGGTTTTTTAAGCTTAAAGTGGCGATCTTTTTTGTGAAATAAGACCGCAGGGGCTTAAGCCCCTGTCCTAGTGTGGATATACACAAGGAAAATTTATGAACGATATTGTTAAATACCACAACGACTTCAATAAAATCAAGCTACCTAGCTTTACAGAGCAAGAGCAAAATTTATTATGTTTTCTATTTACAAAGATAAAAGAAAAAAAAGAAAATGAAATATTTTCTATATATCCAAAAGATCTGATAGGTTTTTCAGAAAAAAACCTATCAAATAAAGAAATAACGGAAATTTTAACATCTTTTGAAGAAAAATTTTTCAAAGCTGATTTTACGATCATTGTAAAAGATGAAGTTAAAAATTTAATTGGAAAAATGAGAGTAAATTTATTTAATCATTTTGTAATATGGAAAGAATTTAATGGAAAATACGATATGGAAATGGGAATGTATGATGCCTGGGAAGAATTTACTCGTATAGATATAGAAGTTAATAAGCATTTTGAATACCTCATTAATCAATTAACCGCTAATTTTACGGCTTTTGAATTAGCCGAATTTGTGGCACTTAGTGGCAAATACACAAAGACTTTATACAGGATTTTAAAACAATACAGGACTACAGGCAAAGCACGTTTTGAATGGAATGAATTTTGTAGGATTATGGATATACCAGAAAATTATTTAATGCATAATATCGATAAATGGATTTTAAAACCAGCGATCAAAGAACTTTCAAAAGAACGTAATTTATTTGACCAAATCAGAGTGCCCTTTAAAAATTTAGCTTACGAAAAAGAGAAAGAGAAAGGAACAAGGGGTAGGGGCGGTAAGGTTTCAGCGATCGTCTTTACCTTTAAACCAGAAAATACCGAAATGCAAAAACTAGAAAAAGAAGTCAATAAAAAAGCGACTTTGGAACAAAAAATAATCCATACTTGTAACGAAATGCTAAGAACTAGAATAAAGTTTAAATATCAAGATAAAATATATCAAGTTTTAGCATTTGATATTGAAAAGCTTTCTTTACAATGTGTAGAGATGGTTAGAGACGAATACGAAAACTTAGTAAATAGTGCTTATAAAGAATTTACAGCTAAAGATAAAACGCAATTTAAGCAAATGATTGATACATTCTTAAGCAATATTTGCTAAAATAATATTTAATCGAACTTGATGAGATTAAATATTTAAGCCACGCAGTGCAAATTAATACACTTTGCTTGTCAAGGTGGATAATTTGCAAATTATCCACCTCTTTAAAAAGAAGTGATAATTTGTTTTAAAAAAATGTGCTATAATTTCACAAGTTCAATTAAACATTTTTTTAAAAGGAGATACAATGGACTTACAAGAAAAAAGAAAAGCGGTTGCAAAATTTAACAAAGCTTTAAAAGATTTAACCAAATTAGAAGCAGAAAAAAAACGTCTTGAAACTAAAATCGAAAATGCTAAAAAAGTTATACAAGAATTTGAGATAAAAATAAATGGCTCAGATCTCTAGTATTAATTTTAAAAAATCTAATCCTATACAAATACAGCATAACGATCGAGACTTACCGCCAAATTACTTAATCGGCGGTGCGGTTGAATGTAATCGTAATCATCAAGAAGCCTTAGTTTTAAAAAATAAAATCGTTAAAGAAGCGATCGAGAACTACACCAAAAGAACAGGACAAAAATCACAAGCTAAAAGCTATGAATGGAGTGCGGTTGTAAATATCAAACCAGATACTTCAATGAATGATTTAGAGAATTTAGCTAATCACTTTCAAGAAAAATACGGCTTTCAATGCTATCAAATCGCTATACACAGAGACGAAGGGCACATAAGCGATAATGGAGAAAAGATCATCAACCATCACGCACATTTAGAGTTTATCACGCTTGACAAAGAAACAGGTAAAAACAATTATCGCAGAGAGCTTATTACACCGAAAATTTTAAGAGAGATACAAAGCGAAGTCGCTGAAATCTTGCAAATGCAAAGGGGGCAAGATAAGCGAATAAGTGGAACTAAACGCATAGAACCTAGAGCCTATGCGAGTTTAAAAGAAAAAGAGAAAAAAGCTAAAAAACAAGAACTTTTAACCAAAAACCAGTATAAAGAAGCGATCGAGAATTTTAGAAAACAACAGGCAGGAAAGGGCTTAAATAAAGAGTTTTTTAGGGATTTATCTAACTTAAAAAAGAACTTTGAAGCCATTAATGAAGAGGATTTATCAAAACTTTTAAACGATATCCTGGAACGCCATTTGCAGATCGAAAAAGAAAATCAAACAATGAAAGAAATCATCGGTAAAGCTAGGTGTAGCGAAGATGGAGAATTAGGAATGTTAGTGGAAGGACATATCCGACAAGGCAAAAGCGAATTTGTAGTCAATGAGATTAAGCAAAATATTACTTATTATGCCTTGAAAGATGCTAATGTTAAGGGACTTCAACAAGAAATCGAGAAACTAAAAAAAGAAAACCTAGAACTAAAGCAAGGTATTGAAAAAAGGGACAATTTCATAAATAATCTAGGAAAAATGCTTAATTTTCAGGGCTTGAGCTATGCTACCCCTATAAACGAGCTAGAACGCTATTTAAAACCAAAAGAGCAAAAAAACGATGATTTGTATCAAAAAGAAAATAAAAACGATTTAAAAGCTAATTCTGACATTTTAAACAATATAGAATTAATCGAACAAAAACTACAAGGCAAAAAAGAAAAATTACGGGAATTAATTTTAGCAATACCAAAAGACCAGGAAAACGATCTGAAATTAGTAAATAAAATAATCGATATCAGCGACGATAATGAAAGATTTAAGGCTTTGAAAGAAAATAATTTTGAAAAGATTTTTACAAAATATGCAGATAAACTGATGAGCGATTGGAAAGAGTATGAAGATCATTTTAACGTAACATCAACTAGCGATATTATGTTATTTCGAAACGCAAATTATCACATACAAAGAAATAATGACGATGAAATCAAAACCTGCTTAAAAGAGCTAAAAAAATATCTTGATTTTTTAAATAAAAGCGAGAAACAAAGCGAAATTTCAAACGATATCGAAACTTTACAGAGCAAATTAAATATCTTAGAGATCGAACAGGCACAAAACGAAATACAAGAAATTAAACAGGAAAGAGCAAAAGATTTTAGAAGCAAATTTCAAGAATTTAGCGAAAAAACAAAAAATAACACAAATACAAGGGGTTATGGCTATGGGAGATAAGCAAAAACCAAAGAAAAAACACTCACTCTTTCTAATCAGCTGTAGCAAATCGCACCTGGTAAGGTGCTATGATTTGCGAAAAGGGGGTGCGGGGGCTGTGTGAGTGCGTAGCACGGAACACGGACAAAGCCCACCGCCCTAATGCTTATCTAAACCTAAAAGGGAAGATAAGCTTAACTCTTAAAAACAACTTAAAAAGTTTTTAAGAGTTTCAAGGGGTTTTAGGGTCTCCCTAACGAGTTCTCGGAGTAGCAAAAATGCATTTAGCATTGTAGCTACGTAGAGTAACCTCGCCCTAATATTAAAATGATAGTATTTTTAGCTTAAATTTTCAAGAAAAACTATATATTTTTAGTCTATTTTTTTCTACTTAAGAAAAGTTTAAGATTTTTTGATTTTTTCTCTTGTTTAATATTACTCTTGTTTATACTTGTTTACGGGCATTTTAGCTATGGAAAAATGGGACTTAAAATTGCTAAAAGTGAGATTTTACCCGACAAAAGTGAGATTTTACCCGACAAAAGTATATCATAAAGTGAGATTTTACCCGAAAGAGACTAAAGTCTTAAAACTTTAGTTACCTTTA
>NZ_JACHTO010000036.1:0-6043 GCF_020135895.1 Campylobacter sp. 2457A
ATTAGATATAATAATTTATAAAAAAGATATTATATAAAAATTTGACTTAAAAACACATCTTAAGTTCAAAATTTTTATAATCCTCAGGTATGCCTATATCTATAAAATACTCTTCAAAAATTTCAGCTCTTGCTTTTAAATTTTTATAATTTTCTTGCAAAAATTCTTCAAAAGAAAATTTATTTTCCAAATAAAAATCTTGAAAAATATCTTTTGAGATAAGATAAATTCCACCGTTTATAAAACCTTGCTTTAGATACTGTTTTTCTTTAAAATAGGTGATATTTCCCATTTTATCAAGTTCAACTGATCCATAACGATCAAAATCATTCATTTTTTTTAAAGCAAGACAAATTTTACTTTTATCTAACTTCATTTTAGTCAAATCGATATCAAAAAAGGTATCCCCATTTAAAACCAAACAATCCTCCTTAACTAACTCCAAAGCTTGTTTGATCGCCCCACCGGTTCCTAAGGGCTCTTTTTCTATACTATATCTCACTTTTATATCTAAAAACTCATCTTTAAAATACTCTTGTATGATTTCATATTTGTAAGAAACTGCCAAAATAATTTCATCGATTTTTTGCTTTTTAAGATAGGTAAAAATAAATTCCAAAAAAGGCTTACTATTTATCGGTGCCATAGGTTTTGGGATATCTTTTATCACACTTTTTAAGCGTGTGCCAAGCCCACCACATAAAATAATAGCTTTCAAATACCAAAACCTTTTCCAAAAAGCTCCTCTTCAACGATAGCGCATATAATATGACCTATAATTATATGAGATTCTTGAATTCTTGGGGTACAAGATGAAGGAACTTTGATGCAATAATCGCACATTTTATCCATAGCTCCGCCGCTTTCTCCGGTTAATCCTATGCTTAAAATTTCTTTTTTCTTGCAACTTTCTAAGGCTTTTAAGATATTTTTACTATTACCACTCGTTGAAATTCCTATAAAAACATCCCCTTTTACACCCTGTGCTTCAACTTGCCTTGAAAAAATATTTTCATAACCATAGTCATTTCCTATGGCTGTTAAAATGCTTGTATCCGTTGTCAGTGCTATACTTGCAATCCCAGGTCTATCAAAATAAAATCTGCTTACAAATTCCCCTGCGATATGTTGCGCATCAGCCGCACTACCACCATTTCCCGCTATAAGCGTTTTATTACCATTTTTATAAGCTTTTATTACCTCTAAGGAAACATTTTTAATAAGTTCGAGTAAATTTTCATCTTTTAAAATTTGCTCTTTGGTTAAAATAGAATCTTTAAAATGTCCTTTAATATATGAGTTTATATTTTCCATGATTTTGCACCCTCTTTTGTAAATGAAAAATCTTGCACATAGCCTTGTTCTTTATTTAAGGCTTCTATGAGTTTATATTTTTTGATAGGATCCACAAAGAAAAACATAAAACCACCTGCACCAGCTCCACTCGTTTTTCCGCTATAAGCTCCATTTTCTATAGCGAGTTTATAAATTCTTTCAAGCTCATCATTGCTGACTATTTCAGAGATGATTTTTTTTGAATTCCAAGATTTACCTAAAATTTGTGCTATTTTTTCAAAATCAGCTCTAAATAAAGCTTCTTTCATATCTAAAGCATCTTGCTTAATCGCATGCATAGCATTTAAAGAATTTTCATCACCCAATTTCCCTTTTTTATGCTCTTCTATATCTTTTGCCTCGCGCGTGATATTGGTAAAATATAAAACCGTTCTTGCTTCAAGCTCACTTGCTATCCAATTTTTTATACGCAAAGGATTGACAATAACCCTTTTATTTTCATAAAATTCCATAAAATTAAAACCACCAAAAGTAGCAGCATATTGATCTTGTGCGCCTCCAACGATCTTCATATCTTCACGTTCGATTTCAAAGGCTAATTTTGCGATCTCATATTCTCCTAAAGGCAAATTAAGCCATTCTACAAAAGCTGTAATGATTCCAACGACCAAGGTAGAGCTTCCGCCCAAACCGCTTCCGCTAGGCACATCAGAATAAGTATGTAAAGAAAAACTCAAAGGCTTTTTGATAAAATCTTTAACGATGCGATTGTAAACTGCTTTAAAGATATCTAAATTTCCATCATTTTTAAGCTCTAATTCGCTTTGATACTCAGCGTATGAATTAGTATCTGGCGAATCAAAAATGATTTTATGATCTTTTCTTTCTATCAAAGTGCAATGAATATAAAGAGAGACTGTTGCATTTAACACATAGCCTGTGTATCTATCACAATATAAATTGATATCAGTTCCCCCTCCTGCAAGTCCTAAACGAAGGGGAGTTTGTGAACGTATAATCCTCATATCTTGCCTAACGATTAAGAGGGATTCTGCCTCTGGCGATCTCGCTACGCCAATGATTTAGCAAATCTTCAAACATTTTTCTAGCTGGAATTTCTGGCTTCCAATCGATATAGCTTTTAATCTTTGTATTGTCAAACATTTGATAATCCGCATCAATAGGGCGAAGTCTTTCTTCATCTTGTTCAACTTTGATATCTTTTCTAGTAGAAAAACCAAGAAGTATGTCAATAACTTCGGGTAGCTTAAAGGCTTCTTCGCCTGCGATATTAAACGCTTCTCCGCATGGAACTTTCCCTTTTTCGCTTTCAAGGGCTAGTAAATAATACGCTCTTATAGCATCACGACAATCTTGAAAAGTCCTCACACTCGATAAATTCCCTACCTTAATAACTGGTTCTTGAAGTCCTGCTTCTATCAAAGCAATTTGTTTTGCTACTGTACTTTCAAAAAATACATCTGTTCTTCTTGGACCACTATGCGTTCCCATTCTTGTAACAAAAGTCTTAAGTTTATAAGCTTCTCCGTAAAATCTTCCTAAATAATCAGTACCAATTTTGCTGATACTATAAGGGCTCGCTCCGTGAAATGAGGTTTCTTCATTGAGTTTAACACCTACTTTAGCACGCCCATAAACTTCACTTGAAGAACAAACATGAATAACAGGATCATAACCATCTTTTTGATGCAAAATTCTAATATTTTCTAAAATATTTGCTGTACCAATGATATTGGTTTGTAACGTCTCTATAGGAGAATCGAAAGAAGTTTTTGGGTAAGATTGCGCTGCTAAATGAAAGATAAAATCAGGTCTTTTGCTTTCAAAAAGTTTTTGCAAACTTGTATAATCATTTAAATCCGCATAAAAAACACTGATCCTATCTTTTTTATTGATCCTATCGCTTAGATGATAGATATTATCCATTGGCTCAAGCCAACGCATCATACCAATAACTTCCCAATCTGTATTTGCAAGTAAAAAATCGGCCAATTGAGAGCCGACTTGGCCGGTAAAGCCTGTAATTAAAGCCGTTTTTTTCATAGATATATCCCTTTTTATCGGGATTATATCAAATTTAGATTAACGTCTTGCATTGCTTTGTTTTAAATACCAACCATATATCATTTTAATACCATCTTCTAGTTCGATTTTATGTTTCCAGCCTAAAGAATGGATTTTGGAGCAATCTAACAATCTATTCATAGGACTATCTGGTTTAGTAATATCAAATTTTATTTCTCCATGATAATTAACTATTTTTTTAATTATATAAGATAAATCCTTTATACTTAGATCACTTCCAGTTCCTATGTTTAAATGAGTATTTTTTATATTTTTTTCATTTTTATCATATAAATCATCAAAATTAATATTTTGCATAATGAAAATACAAGCATCTGCTAAATCTTTACTATGCAAAAATTCTCTTCTAGTTTTACCTGCCCCCCAAAGTTCTATATGGTTTTCAAATATACCATTATTATTTAGATAAGCTATTGCTTTTTCTAAATCATCAATATCTAAATCTTTTTTAATTTGATCATAAGATTTTTCATTGAGCAATTTTGCTAAATGCATTTTTCTAAGCATAGCCGGCAAAACTCTAGCTTTATTTAAATCAAATTCATTTGTTTTTCCATATAAATTAGTCAAAGCTATAGAAATAAAATTGGTTTTATATTGTAGATTATAAGCTTCACACATCTTGACACCAGCTATTTTAGCTATAGCATAAGGCTCTGCGTTGTATTCTAAATCTGATTTTAAAATGCTTTCTTCTTTGATCGGATTTATAGCTTCTAGTGGATACATCCAAGAACTTGCAAAATTGATCAATTTTTTAACTTTAAAAAGATAAGAATTATGAATAATATTATTTTGTATTGCAAGGTTATCATGCAAAACTTCGGCTTTTAAATTCATTCCCAAAGGCGATAATTTTGCAGCAGTTAAAAAAACGTATTCTGGTTTTTCTTTTTCGAAAAAATCAGCTACCGCTTTTTGATTAGTTAAGTCAAGCTCTTGATGGGTTTTATAAATCAAATTTTCATAGCCCAAAATTCTTAATTTTTCTAAAATTGCACTTCCAGCTGTCCCTCTATGACCTGCTATATAAATTTTGGAATTTTTATTCATTTTTAAACTTTCCTTAAAAATTAAATCTAATTGGAATTTCTGGATTTGATGGCCAAATGGGATAATCATAATTTAAAATAACCCCATTATTTCTATATTTAAAACTATCAAAATTTAACATTGATTTCCTTAAATAAGTAACCTCCAGAGTAGTACTGAAAAATAATTGATTGGAATAAAATATTTTACCATGATTGTTAAAATGTAAATGTATAGGGATAAAATATTGATTTAGTTTTTTTAAAATTTCTGTTCTCAATGCCACTCCTGATTCTTCTTCGGGATTACATCCATGAAATTCAAAAATAACTTGAGAAAAATATTGATTTAAAATACTAAAATCAATATTTTCCAACATTTCCCATTCGCAATTTTCAATATCACATTGTAAAATATTATCTTGAGTAATTTCAAGTTTATTATCTTTTATAACTTGCTCCAAAGTGATTGTATTTTCATCATTTTGTTTTCCAATATATTTTTTACGGAATATTATATTTTCATGATCGTATGGACATTTTTCTATGCTGCCATCATACTCTATTACTTTTATTCCCATATTTGCTATATCCAAATCCCAAGGTGAAGATTCAGATACACCCAAAGAAAGAGCAATTCCTTTGAAATTATTCAAATACCCCCCCCCCATTATACATCACATATCCACCATCGCCTTTGCCGCCAATCCTAATTAAATCTTTTATAGGGATATCTAAAGGTCTTAACAATTTTAAATATCTAACAATATTGTTATAAATTTCTTCATTATGATTAATTCTTAAATAATTTCTATCCCTATCTTGCAATAATAAAAGCAAGATCTCCTTGTCTTTAGAATTCTCAAAATGTAAATTAGAAATAATATTTGACATAAGAATTTGATAAGATAATTGATTATTCAATTTAACTTGTCTGCTTAACTCCTCTAATTTTTTATTTAATCCATTCATATTTAATTCTCCTTTGAAGCTAAAATATCTCTTTCTGAGAGAATAGGATTGTTTGTTGGCCAATCTATACCTATTCTTTTATCATCCCAAGCGTAAGTAAATTGTTTATCTGCGTCTGTATATTCACCCCTGTAAGCGCATTTGTAGTAATACACCGCGCTTTCACTGCTTACATAATGAGCATTTCCAAAACCAGCAGGAACTAAAATAATCTTTTGATTATCTTGATTAATAATAAATTTTTCCCATTTTAAATAAGTTGGAGAATCTTTTCTGCAATCAACCACAACTTGATAAATTTCACCAAAAACACAAGTTGCAAGCTTAAAGGTATTTTCATCTCCATGGATACCGCGTATAACATTGTGTTTAGAATGTATAAATTTATCGTGTATAAATTTTAGTCCATCTGGTAAAAGTTTATCGATCGCTTCACTAGTGAAAGCTGTCCAAATTTCCCCTCTTAAGTCTCTAAATTTATTTGGAGTTATGATATAAACTCCTTTTAAAATTTTTGATTCTTGTATATCAAATTCTATTGCCATTATTAATCCTTTTTATTTTTCGCCTTCTTTTTTAATTTCCTAACTTCAAACCATAACTTAATATACCCACCCTTGTGCCAATTTTTATGAGCG
>NZ_JACHTO010000037.1:0-5996 GCF_020135895.1 Campylobacter sp. 2457A
GAGTTTGGCTGTTAATGCGTAGAGCAAAACAATACTAATAATAATAATTACAACTACTATAATAATTTGTATATAAGCTATTTTAGAGACTTGTTTTTGGATTGCTTCTACTGGTTCAGATGAACAAATTGTATAATTATTAAATTGAGAGCACATAGCTAATCTATCACCCCCTTGAATTCTTGTATAAGAAAAAGAATTATAATCTCCAGTTTGTTTAAATTTGCTTTCTATATTTGGAATATTTGAATTTTGTCCCAAAAATGCCTTATTTGAAGAAACAAAAACATAATTTTTTTGATCAAAAACGAAAACATCTCCTGATAATTTATCAAATTGTTTTTGTAAATTTGCATTTGAAACATCAATCGCTAAAACTCCAATAAACTTACCATCTTTATAAAAAGGCATAGAATAGGTAAAACAAGGAAGATTGGATGCAGTATCTATATAAGAAGGAGATTCGTATATACCATTTTGCTCCTTTGCATTTTTATACCAATCTCTATTCCTAGAATCATAGTTATTAGCTTTTCCATAAATAATAGCATCAACATTTTTTTTATCACTTCTTGGATCGCTTCCAATATATTCACCATTTGATAAACCTATATAAGCTGCTAATAAATCACCACCTTTTCTATAATTTTGAAAAATTAAGCCTGCATTATCTAAAACAGCTTTTTCATCGCTAAAACTGCTAAGAGGTAATTTACTTAAACTATTGGCGAGTTCCTTAAGAACGGTTAGTTTAACCTCGTTATAATTTGCCATAGAACTTTTTGCAGTTTTAACGTAGTTAGTTTGAGTTGAGATTACTTGTTTTAGTAAGGCATCTTTAACAAAAATAAAAGTTACAATACCTAAAGCAAGCAGACAAATAATAGCTATTATATTAGCTATTAAAGACATTTTAATTTTTATACTCATCTTTAAATACCACCTATTTTATTTTTAAAAAATATTAAAGATGATATTTTATAAAAATATAATTTATTTATTAATTAAATATTTAGATCAAGATTTTTTTACTATTTAGAATTTTGCTTACAAAATTATTCTATATCTTTATGCAAACAATGTTCAAAAATAAATCGATGTTCTTCTGGTAAAGCTTCAAATAAGGCATTGGCTAAATTTCTAATTTCCCAAAGAGCGGATTTTGAGCTGCGAAGTGAAATGAAATTTTGCAAACTCCTAGCATTTATGGTTAAAGTCAGTTCAGTTTTATAGCTTTCTGGTAAGCAATACTTAGCTATATCTAAACTAATGCTTTTTTGTAAGATCAGTCTTAAATTTTCCAAAGCTTTAATACTAGCATTATCCACCTCTTCATTTCCACAAAGCACCAAATATCGACTAGCATTTTCAAAATCTCCAACTTTAAATTCATTTTCATTGCGAAGTTCTTTTAAAGTGTATCTTGTGCTTTTTACACTAGGACTAGTATGACGATGACGTGCAACTTCTTGCAAACAAGCTCTTGAAATTCCTTGGATATAAAAAGTATAATTTAAATGTTCTAAAGTTGAGGCATGTTTAAATTTATTGCCAACGCGATCAATAAGCTCTTTATCTTTTTCGCCACCACAATCACCCTTTTCAAAACTTTGCCAACAAGTTCTTGTCGCATGAGAGCATACGGAAAGTGGAGTGTGAAAAAGTAGAGTGATTTTCATAATTTTTCCTTGAAAATGAAATTTTTGTTTTTTATAATTCTTGCATTTTTTACTTAAAATTCTAATGAAATAAAAAGTTTTATCAAGTTATAATTAAATTAAAAAATCAAGGTTGATTAAAGCGATGAAAAAACAAACAAAATATATCTTTGTAACTGGTGGAGTTTTAAGTTCTTTAGGAAAAGGAATTGCTGCAGCTTCCATTGCTACACTTTTAAAAAATTCAGGTTTGAAAGTAAGCATACTTAAAGCAGACCCTTATATTAATGTTGATCCTGGCACTATGAGTCCTTTTGAACATGGAGAAGTTTTCGTAACCGATGATGGGGCGGAAACGGATCTAGATTTGGGACATTATGAGCGTTTCTTAGATGAAAGTTTGTCTCAAGATAATAATTTTACAACAGGACGTGTTTATCAAAGCGTTATCGAGAAAGAAAGGCGTGGAGAATATCTTGGAAAAACGATCCAAGTGATTCCTCATATTGTAGGTGAGATTAAAGATCGTATCCAAAAAGCTGGTGAAGGAAAAGATGTTTTAATTGTAGAGATTGGAGGAACGGTTGGTGACATAGAAGGCCTTCCTTTTTTAGAGGCCATTCGTGCTTTACGTTTAGAAGTAGGCAAAAATAATGCTATGAATATACATCTTACATTAGTGCCTTTTATAAAAGCGGCAGGGGAATTAAAAACCAAACCTACTCAACATAGCGTAGGCGAATTAAGACGTATAGGAATCAGTCCTGATATGATAATTTGTCGCAGTGAAAAATCTTTAGATAGGGATTTAAAAGACAAAATTGCTATTTCTTGCGGAGTGGAAAAAAATTGCGTTATAGAAAGTATAGATGCAGCAAGTATTTATCAAATTCCGCTTAATTTTTTAAAACAAGATATATTAAATCCAATTGCAAGTATATTAGATCTTAAAATTTCAAAACCTGATATGCAAAATTGGAATAGTTTGGTAAAAAGGGTGATTGCACCAAGCAATGAAGTTAAAATTGCGTTTGTAGGAAAATATGTTGATTTAAAAGAAAGTTATAAAAGTCTTACTGAAGCTATTATACATGCGGGTGCAGCACTTGATACGAGAGTGGAGCTTAAATGGATCGATAGCGAAAAGCTTGAAAATTTAGAATCATCTGAAGCATTTAAAGATGTGAGCGGAATTTTGGTTGCAGGAGGCTTTGGAAATCGTGGCGTAGAGGGGAAAATAAAAGCGATTAATTATGCAAGAGAAAATAAAATTCCTTTTTTAGGTATTTGTTTGGGTATGCAGTTAGCTTTAGTAGAATTTGCTAGAAATGTTTTAAAATTAAAAGATGCTAATTCAAGCGAATTTGATGAAAAGTGTAAAAATCCTATTATTTATTTGATTGATGAATTCATTGATTCTAATGGAAAAAAACAAATTAGAACCGCTAAAACACCTTTGGGTGGAACGATGCGTTTGGGTGCTTATGAGTGTGAGATTAAGCCTAAAACAATTTTAGCAAGAGTTTATGGTAATACAAAAAGCGTAAAAGAGCGTCATCGTCATCGTTATGAAGCCAATCCAAAATACCGTAAAGATTTTGAAAATAATGGACTTATTGTAAGTGGAGAAAGTCAAGGGCTTATCGAGGCTATAGAGTTAAATTCGCATCCATTTTTCCTAGCCGTGCAGTTCCATCCTGAATTCACTTCAAGATTAGAGCATGCAAATCCAGTGATTTTTGGATTTATTGAGGCAGCAATCAAACATGAAAAAGATTGATAAAAGTGAAGTTAAAAAAATTTTAGCTTCACGTTTTGAAAAAGATCTTCATACTAAACTTTGTGATTTGCCGTTGCCGTGTTGCTTAAAAGATATTTATAAAGCAGCAGAACGCATAAAAAGTGCGATAGAAAAAAATGAAAAAATTGCTATTGTAGGTGATTATGATGTTGATGGTATAGTATCGTGTGTGATTATGGCGGAATTTTTTGATGATATAGGTTTTGATTATATCGTTAGAATTCCAAATCGCTTTAAAGATGGGTATGGGTTAAATTCTGAAATTATTAATGAGCTTGATGTCGATTTAATTATTACCGTAGATAATGGTATAGCAGCACTTGAAGCTGCTAAACTTTGCAAAGAAAAAAATATTGATCTAATCATTACTGATCATCACATGCCTCAAGATATTTTGCCTGATGCTTTTGCAATAATCAATCCTAAGCAAAAAGATTGCGAATTTCCAGATATTGAAATTTGTGGAGCACAAGTGGCATGGTATTTGATCGCTGCTTTAAAAGAGGTTTGCAAACTAAAATACGATATGAGTCGATTTTTAGAATTATTAGCTATTGCTATAATTGCTGATATGATGGAGCTTAGAGACTTAAACCGTGCTTTAGTAAGAAGAGGCATTGATTTTATTAACAAATCTAAAAGAGCAGCTTTTAAGGCTATTAAAAATTATTATCAAAAGGATAAATTTTCTCTAGATAGCATAGGATTTTTAATCGCTCCACTTATTAATAGTGCCGGAAGAATGGATGATGCTAGCATTTCTTATGAATTTTTGCACACTAAAGATTTAAATAAAGCCTTAGAGTATCTAGAGCAGATTGTTAATTTTAACGAAAATAGAAAAGATGAAGAAAAACAGCTTTTTGAAGAAAGTTTAAGTCAAATTAATGATCAAGATTCTTGTATTGTGGTATCTGGGATAAATTGGCATGAAGGGGTTTTGGGTATAGTAGCGAGTCGCTTGTCGAAACATTTTAACAAACCTGCCTTTGTGTTTTCCCAAAATGAGGATTATTTAAAAGGTAGCGCTAGAAGTGTTGGAAAGATTGATATTTTATCTTTAATCTCTAAAGCTAATTCTTTATTAAGTAATTATGGAGGGCATAAAGGTGCTGCAGGCATGAGTTTAAATGCACAAAATTTTGAAAAATTTAAAATTCTAATCCAGCAAGAATGTGCAAAAATTCCTGATAATGAATTTTTAGACACTGATGAAATTTTAGGGGTTTTAGATCCAAATGAAATTGATTTTGAAATGTTAGAAATTTTAGAATCTTTCGAACCTTTTGGCCATAAAAATCCTCGCCCTTTTTTTGTCTTAGAAAATCTAAAAGTGAAAAATAAAAAAATTTTAGGAAAAAATGAAAAACATTTAAAATTAGTTTTATCTAAAGAAAATAAGGTTGTTGAAGCTTTGTTTTTTAATTTTGACAAAGAGCCAAGCATCGATGAAAATATTAATATATTAGGAAGTATTTCTAAAAATGAATTTAGGGGACTTTTAACTCCTCAATTTATCATAAAAGAAATTTTAACTGAAGAAAAGATACGCAGGATTGATCAATGAAGCCAAAAATTGCAATTTTAGCAACAGGTGGAACTATAGCAGGAGTTATTGATGATGCTATTACGACAACGGGCTATAAAGCAGGAGCTTTAAATATAGAAGTTTTGCTTGATGCTGTGCCTCAAATTAAAGAATTTGCAACAATTGTAGGTTATCAGATATCCAATATAGATAGTTCTAATATGTCTAATGAAATTCAGCTAAATCTTGCTAAAAAAATCAATAAGCTTTTAACTAAAGATGAAATAGATGCCGTTGTGGTAACTCATGGAACAGATACCATGGAAGAGACTGCGTATTTTTTAAATTTAACCATTAAAAGCGATAAACCGGTTATCTTAACAGGTGCGATGCGTCCTTCTACAGCTATGAGTGCAGATGGATCTAAAAATTTATATAATGCTGTGGCTTTAGCCATTAATGAGAAATCTAAAAATAAAGGCGTTATGATTGTTATGAACGATCGAATTTTAAGTGCTAGAGCAGCAGTAAAAACTCATACTTTAAATTTGGATGCTTTTTCTTCTCCAAATTTTGGAGATTTGGGGTATATTTTAGATGGAAAAGTATATTTTTATAACACAATTAAAAAATTACATACCAAAAATACTCCATTTGATATCGATCATCTTGAAGACTTGCCCAAAGTTGATATACTTTATACCTATTCTAATGATGGAAGTGGCGTTGCAGCAAAAGCTCTATTTGAAAATGGAACTCAAGCTTTGGTGATAGCAGGAAGTGGATCGGGAAATATCCATGAAAATCAAAAAAATATATTAAAAGAGCTTATGAAAAAAAATCTTATCGTTGCAATCAGCTCACGCATACAAGCAGGAGAAGTTATTTTAAGCAAAGAAGATGAAGATCTCGGTTTTATTTGCACCCAAGATTTAAATCCACAAAAAGCTAGAATTTTACTCATGTTGGCACTTACCAAAACCAAAAATTCTAAAATAATTCAAAATTT
>NZ_JACHTO010000038.1:0-5983 GCF_020135895.1 Campylobacter sp. 2457A
TAAGCTTAAGACTTCTGATGAGTTAAATAACATGGGTTATAAACAATTTTATAAAAATAAGAATGTTTATATGGCCGAAGATAATAAGCATATAAAAGAAATATGGCAAGATATAACAGAGGGGGCGGAGGTATTAGAAGACGCAAAAAATGGAATAAAAATGAGAAAATTAGATGATGGAACCGTTCTTAGATTAAGAAAAACATCTAGTTCAGGTGGTTCTGCAATTGATATAGGTCGAAAAAAGCCAAATAATGTAATTCACAATAAGGCAAAAGAAAATGGCGATTGGTAAAGTAATTCATAAATATGGTTCATTTTTTCCTGATTTTGATGAGAAATCAGAGATAAAGCTATTTCTACAAATTCCAAACCTTAATAAAACAGATATTTTAGAATACTTTGAAGATCATTTTTTAGGATCAATTTTTTGGGATGCATGTGAATTTAATGATATATATTGCCCTTTGTTTTTCACAGAAGATGAAAACTTAAAAAATTCCATCAAACCAAATTATAATAGCGAATATGTAGGCATCATAGGACAACTATTCTTAGCAGGATATATAGATTTTGGGATTGATTCAAGATCAGAAGATAAATATACAAGGACAGACTATCCTACTAATTTATCTTACTATAAAGAAGATAAATATCAAGCTTGGATTTATTTTAAAGATAATTTTTTTTATACTAATGCATTTTTAAAAGAAGATGAAGAAGATATTTTAATCTACAAAGATAAAGAATACACAGCAAATACTCTACCCAAACTTAAAAAAGGAGAAAAAGTTTATAGCACAATGTTTTCCACTACTTCTTGGGATATGCCAAGATATTGGAGTGGGTATAATATATGGGTAACAAAGACAAAAAAAGGCATAAAATACTTTAATGAAATTTTAGCCCCTAAGCTTTACAATAAATATAAAGATTTGGAAGTAGAAATTGATGATAAAGGTAATATTATAAGATGGATTGGAGGGATTAATAGGTGAAAATTTATGTCAAATTAATAATGGCAAATTTTAATAACACTTCATTTTAAGGTAAAATAATGAATAATAAACGATTTACTTGCACTTATATATATAATTACAAAGAGCTTAAAGGACTTATAGAACGTTATTGTAAAAACGCTAAATGTATAACTTTATATTGTAATAATTTTTCAGAAAAAAGAATATCTAATATGGCGGAAACGGATTATGAACTTGCTAGGCATCTGCAAGATTTTAATCTAGATAAATATTTATATGATACCCTTGTAAATTTTGCATATAAAGGTGTAAAAATTCAAGTTTATGATTATTCTTATAAAAGATTTCTTAACTCTGATAATTTAGATAATAAAATTCCAAATTTTACAATAACTCATTCACTATGCGATACAACAATTATTTTAGAAAATTTTTTAAAGGCTCTAGGAAAAACTGAAAATCAAACTATTTCACAAGCTATTTCTGAAATAATAAAAAAACAAAACGAAGGAGTAGATTTTTTAATTACCTGCATCAATGAAAATTTAAAAATTCCCTTACTCAAAAAATTAAACTCACTTGATGAATATCAAAAATTAAATGATTATAAAATCAATCAGCATATAGAAATGGTATTTTCTGAATTAATACAAAATATCAAAGATATTTATGCAGAAGGCTATTCATTTGCGTACAAGAAAATATTAGAAGCTTTTCTTAATATTGTCAATATTTTTGAGTTAAAAAGTTTATTTGCAAAAGCAAATTTTTTATTGACTGCTAGTGATATTGCTTTTGAATCATGGCGAGCCTATCAAAATATTTCAAAATGGAGTAAAAATAAATATTCTTATATTATTTATAATGCTATCATAAAACTTCTTATAGACGATATTAGTTCTATTTTTACTATTTTTGAAAATAAAATTTTCTATTACGCACTTGTTATAGATGATGAAATTCTTTTTGATTTTTCAGGATTTGGCACTACAAGTCTTCCTTTAACAGCCTATCATAAACAGGATTTAGCTTTATGTCTTATAGCTAATAAAGATGGTTTTAAAGATTTAAATCAAACCCTTATTTTTCAAAATAAAAATGAAGAATTAGGTTTTTTTAATCATAAAAAGATAAAAACAAAACTCCAAGAACAGATGCTTTTAGATCAAAATAGATTGAGTTATATAGAAAGTCCTTATTTTAATTCCATTACATTAGCTCAAATGATAAAAAATTTAAAGAACAAAGAAAGCGAGTCTTTTTATGCAAAAAATTTTTTAATCATTACTAATTCTCCAACAAAATATAATGCAAAATTAAGCAAGCAAATTATAGAAGAAATTTTTGGAAATAAAATCAATTATCCTGATACGATAAAAGATGAAAACCAATATACAAAATTAATACAAGAACCTAAAGACTATAATGTAACTATAAATTATAGTAAATATAAAATTGATATTGCGGACAATAAAAATGATGCTTTCATACTCTCTTTAAGCCCATTTGTAAAATTGAGTTATCAAACTTATCAGAATTTTAAAGATGTAAAAGATGAAAGAATGGAACTTTTTAAAAATATATGGAATATTCCAATTTATGATGATTTTATAAAAGATCCCAATAATATTGATAAAATATATAATTATAACTATTTACAATCATTTTTTTTCCAATCAAATAATAAGGAAAATTTTTTAAAAAAACAAAAACAGTATTTTCAAGAAAGTATTGCTTATTTGCAAAACTATATCAATAGTATTATTCAGACCAAAGAAAGATACTACAATTACCAGACGGGATCAAGTTATTTAAGACAAGTAGATAAGAAAAATTTTAGTATTACAGATGTAATCTTACTCACCTTAACCTATTATGTAATAAAACATTTTTATTCTTTTGTTAAAACCGATTATAAAGCTTGGTGGATTTTTCAAGATTATGAAAGTATACAAATAGAAAAAGAAAAGATCGATATACTTCCTATAAATGTCTTTTTAACTCTTGATGAACATAAACCTATACCTTTATGTTTCTCAAAACAACAAAAAACTAAGCTGGATGCAGGGAAAATTTTTTGCATAGAAGAGTTTGCAGATTGTTTAGAGCAAAATGAAAATAGTGAAGTTAATGATGAGGATAATGAAAAATTTTTGCTTTATCTAAAAGAAAACCAAAACGATAATACCTCACAAGATGAAACAATAAAATATAACTTAGATCAGTTAGAAGCATTGATTGTAAAAGAAAAAAATCTTAACCTCCAAACCAATGATGAGTTGGATACTTTGATAAAAAATATAGAACAAGATCGTATAAGCAAAGTTTCTTACAATCCCCAAAAAACCATAGTGACTGTAATGGATGTTTTTGTAGATAAATTTTTTCCCTTTGCGGATTTTTTAAGAGACGATAATTTTAAATTTGTCAAACGACTTAGCAAAACCATTCTTAGTTTTTTAACCTATAATATGCAAAAGGCTCTTTATGAAAACATCGGCATAAGTTACTTATTATTTTTAATGACTAAATCAGATGTTCAAATAAAAAAAATTAAAATGACAAGCTTGAAAGAATTTAACCAAAGATTAAAAAAATTAAACAAAGTAGCTTTAATGGAGCTTTGCTATGCACAAGCTAATAAAAACAAATATGAAGCTATTATGTTAAGCAATAATTCTGCTTTTAAAAATTTAAAAGGTTTTAAGGATATAACAAATATAAGTAAAAAAGAAATTTTAAGATATAAATTCAGTTTTACCTTAAAAACAATTCAACGTATTGTAAAGCAATCTTTTATAAATTTACCTCAAGCTGTTATACTGGATTTTATTGATCAATTATGGGTAACCCAATATGAAAAAAGTAAAAAAGAGTATGAAAAATTACAATTTTTAAAATTTACAGATAAATATAACCCTCCTTATGTTTTAATGAAAAAAACGACAAAAACCCAAGAAGGATTTATTTCTTACCCTATGATCATTAATAATACTTTTATTTCTTTTAATTTTACTTCTATGTTTGTAGGTGGAAAGCTTCAAACAGGCGGTCTGGGCGAGAAAGAGTCTTTATTTACCTATCGTAAAGATTTAAGTACGCAAAAAGTAAGAACCTACCTTTTAAATAAACTTTTAGCTTATTTATGTTTAGATGAGTTAAGATCTAAGAATAGTTTTAAGATTATAGAGGATATAGATTTTTTTAATAATTACTCTTATATGCATGATTTAGCAGTTAAACCAAGACTTTTGAAATTAAAACATGATAAAGAAGATTTTAAGAACTCAAAATATGCTAATACTAATCAAAAAAATAATACTCAAACCTATAATGATAAATTAAATGAACTCGATATAGATAAACAAAGACAAGATTTATATGATAAATATAAAAAAAGTTGTGATAATGGTCTAAGCGATAACTCTTTAAACCCTATAGATGCTTATCATGTTTGTATGGATTATTTAGAAGATATCAATGAAGGTATATTTAATATTAATTCAAAAAATAATAAAATTGATCCTCTAAAGCATAGGAAATTTTTAAGAGCTTTGGATACTATTGGGCAAAATAATATTAAAGCATTATATGTAGGGATTGAGAAAACAGAAATAAAAAATCAAAAACAAATTAGAGATCTCAATTTTAATCAATCCAATACAAATCAAACTATTAACAAAGAAAAACCGCCAAAAATGATAGGCAGATTAGCCACCACTATCATTATGAAAAATGGTTTATGTATAGGTTAGAAAGGATGAAAAATGAATAAAGAAACTTATGAAATTTATACACCTGATGGATCAATAATGGATGTGGAAAAGGATACAAATAAAATATTATTTGATAAGAGAGATGATCCCCTTCAAACTGGTAAATACATTGAACAGCATTCCAAAGCTCTTTTTGAAGGTGATAAAATTTTAAGAACTTCTCCTTATATCGATTATAAACCTCAATACTTAGATCCTGAATTTCACACAGGAAAGAGATCTACTTTGCTTGAATTTAAAGATTGGCAAAAGATTTATTTAAAAGATCCTGTTAAAGGAGCTATTGCTCCTTGGACTAAAGCAGAAAAAGCTTATTATAATTCACTAAAAACTAAAAGAGAAAAATATAAATATTTAATCATAAGAAGTGGAATAAGATCTACAGTTATAGATATACCTTATGATGCCTATTGCAATGTAGATGAAAAAGGAAATTTAATCAATAAAGACTATAAAGAACTCTATATGGAGGTAGAAGCTAATAGGGGGTTGGCACATGTAAGTGATGGATATTTATCTATGAGTGAGTGGGAATTAGCTGCTGGGATATTAGGAGATAGATTGGGTTTTGCAAAAGGTGGAGGAGGCTTATGGAAAACAGGATATACTACTAGAGCTTATCAAGCGGTATTTTTAGCAGCACAGTTAGGACATCAACCTTCTTTAGAGCATCAACTCACTACTTATTCTTCTTCTGTGGCTTTGGCAGGTGGAGGACATACTAATCCTTTAAGAGAACAAATGTTAAAAAACTTTGCCAAACATCCTCCTTATGATAAATTTGGTATGCTTCCTTTTTTAGATGAATTAATAGGAGTGGATTGGATTATTGATATAAATCGATATCAATTTGCTTATGATGGCCCAGGTTATGCTATAAGTGGCATTTATGATGAAGTTAAAGAAGGCAATATAAAAGATCCAAGAGATATAGATTCTACTTCAGAGAGTAGAATTACATTTGATAAACGAACTAATGATTATAGATGGGGTGGTAGAATGAATTATGCTTCTGAAATCCGTGATAGTAGAAGTGAAGAAGATGCTAGATTATTTGATTATAGTTTAATACTCGATGCCAAACTAGCAGCCTTAACTCCTCCTCAAGGTTATCCTAATGCACCTTGTTATTCTACCCCTGAACAATTAGAAGACTTTTATAAAAGACATATTTTAGATGCTAAGCTTGATCCTAGAATCTCTGCTATTAATCGTTATAATTTTCCA
>NZ_JACHTO010000039.1:0-5724 GCF_020135895.1 Campylobacter sp. 2457A
AGTTTTTATCTTCTAAGTTATATTTTTGATTTAAATAATTATCCAAGTATTTTTCTTAATCTGTATAGTTTTGATTTTTATGTAAAATTTGTTTCTTTTTGTAACTTATTTTTTTAAATAAGTTACAAAAAAATAAGTTAGAAAAAAAATAAGTTAAATAAAAGTATTGATAAGATATTCTGAATCTGATAAAAATAATTTTTTAGTTTTTAAGGAATAAACTATGAAAAAGTTTGCTTTTATTTTATTTTATTTTTATTTTTGTAATTTTTTACAAGCAGAAGACAAACTTGATAAAGAACAAGTTTTTACTTTTAATGCTGGTGTTGCTCCTCAATCTCTAGATCCAGCTAAAATCGACGGTTCTCCCGAAGGTATTTTTATAAGAAATTTGTTTGAAACTTTGCTTATTTCCGATAAGAATGATAAACCTGCACCTGGTGTAGCTTTGACTTGGTCTCATAGTGATGATTATAAAACTTGGACTTTTAATCTCAGAAAAGATGCTAAATGGTCTAATGGAGATAAGGTAACAGCTAATGATTTTGTTTTTGCTTGGAGAAGGTTGGTTGATCCTAAAACTGCTTCGCCTTATGCTTCTTTTTTGAATTATATGAAACTTAAAAATTCTTCAGCTATCATAAACGGTGAGATGAATCCAGATCAATTAGGAGTTGAAGCTAAAGATGATTACACTTTAATTTTACATTTGGAAAGCCCCGTTCCTTTTGCAGATCTTTTAACTCAGTTTTATGTTCTTTCTCCGGTTCCGAAAAAAGTTGTAGAAAAATTTGGTGATTCTTGGAGTGAACCAAAAAATATAGTAGGTAATGGAGCTTTTAAGCTCGATTCATTTGTTGTTAATGAAGAAGCTGTTTTATCTAAAAATCCTTACTATTGGAATATTGCAAAGGTAATGCTTAATAAGGTGATTCTTTTGCAAATTCAGAATGATTCTGTTGCTTATACGCGTTATAGAACAGGGAATTTGGATATTAGTCAATTCCCTTTGGAGCTTTTAGATAAAGTAAAAAAAGAATATTCTAATGAATTAAAAATTGGACTTCAGTTATGTACTTATTATTATGAATTAAATATTAAAAACCCACCTTTTAATAATAATAAAGTTCGCCAAGCACTTTCTATGGCTTTGGACAGAAATATTATTACAGATCAGGTTTTAAGACAAGGTCAAATTCCTGCTTTTACCTTCTCTCCTCCTGTAATCAATGCGGCTGAATTAATCACTCCTCCAGAATGGTCTAAATGGGATAGTAGTAAACGTCATCAAGAGGCTATAAAACTTTTAAATGAAGCAGGATATAATCAAAATAATCCTTTAAACTTTACTCTCTTGTATAACACAAATGAAAATCATAAAAAATTAGCAATAGCTGCTTCTTCTATATGGAAGAAAAATTTAGGAGGCATTGTAAATGTTAAACTTCAAAATCAAGAGTGGAAATCTTTTTTATCTACTAGACGTTTGGGCCAACAACAAATGGCTAGAGCTGGTTGGTGTTCGGATTATAATGAAGCAAGTAGTTTTTTAAATATATTTTTATCAAATTCTTCAAACAATACTTCAGGATTTAAAAGTGAAGAATATGACAAAGCTATTAGTTTAGCATATAAGGCAAAAACGGAAAAAGAAAGGGCACAATTTTATGCGGAAGCTGAAAAGATTTTATATGATAATAATGTTATAATACCTATTTATTTTTATACGACGAGTTATCTTGTTAAACCTTATGTAAAAGGCTTTAAAATACAACCTTCTCAAAATAATTATTTTAAAGATATTTATATATTAGAACATTGAGGTTTATAAGTGTTAAAATTTATATTTTCTAGATTTTTGCAAGCAATTCCTACTTTATTTATTCTTGTTACAATTTCTTTTTTCTTAATGAGATTAGCTCCAGGTAGTCCTTTTATGGGTGAAAGAGCTTATCCTCCTGAAGTGATGAAAAATATCAATGCTAAATATGGTTTAGATAAACCTTTAATAGTTCAATATGGCATTTATCTTAAAAATTTAGCACAAGGAGATTTTGGACCAAGTTTTGTTTATAAGGATTTATCTGTGAATGATCTTTTAGCTCAGTCTTTTCCTGTTTCGATTATTTTAGGTGTAATAGCTTTTATTTTATCTGTATTTACAGGGGTTGGAATAGGTACTATAGCAGCTTTGAAGCAAAACAGTATTTTAGATTATTGTGTTATGGCTTTTACGATGATAGGAGTTGTTTTGCCTAGTTTTATTATAGCTCCTTTACTCGTATTAATTTTTTCTATAAAATTAGAATTATTACCTTCAGGGGGTTGGAATAATGGAGAAATTCGATATCTAATCTTACCTGTATTAGCTTTGTGTATAGTTTATGTTGCAACTATTTCTAGAATTACTAGAAGTTCTATGATTGAAATTTTACATTCTGATTTTATAAGAACAGCTAAATCCAAAGGTTTATCCTCTTCGAGGATTTTATTTTATCATGCTTTAAGACCGGCACTTATACCCGTAATTTCTTATCTGTCTCCTGCTTTTGTGGGTATTATAACAGGCTCTGTAGTAATAGAAAGTTTTTTTACTATACCGGGTGTAGGTCAACTTTTTGTTAATGGAGCTTTGAATAGAGATTATTCTTTAGTGCTTTCTTTAACAATTATTGTTGGAGTTCTTACTATATTTTTTAATGCTATTGTTGATATTATTTATGTTTTTTTAGACCCTAAAATAAAAATTAAGGCTTAAAATGAAATTATTTAATACACATAATTTAAAGCAATTGGTTCAAGAATTTGAAGAAGATTTGAACTATAACTTAGAAGATCTTAGAAGAAATTGGGAAAGTCAGCAGATATATCCACAACTTTTAAATCAAAGAGAAATTAAAGGAAGAAGTCTTTGGCAAAATGCTATGAGAAAGTTTTTTTGCAACAAAGCTGCTGTGATAAGTTTAGTTTTGATTATTTTGGTTATTTTATTTTCTTTTTTTGGTTCAGCCTTATCCAAATATACTTATGATGATACCGATTTTTCTTTAATTGCCTCTTCTCCTAGTTTGGAAAATGGCCATTATTTTGGAACAGATAATTCAGGTCGAGATTTATTTGTAAGAGTAGCTATAGGCGGTAAGATTTCTTTGCTTGTTGGTATTACTGGTGCTTTGATGGCTATTATTATAGGTATTATTTATGGAGCAATTTCTGGATATTTTGGTGGAAAAGTGGATATGATCATGATGAGAATTTTAGAAATTTTTTCCGCTTTGCCTTTTATGTTTTTAGTTATTCTTTTAGTTACATTTTTTGGACAAAGTATATTTTTAATTTTTATTGCTATTGGAGCTGTTAGTTGGCTTGATATAGCAAGAATAGTAAGGGGGCAAACTTTAAGTCTTAAAAATAAAGAATTTATTCAAGCTGCTTTAGTTTGTGGAGTGAGTGCAAAAGATATTATCTTAAAACATATAGTGCCTAATTTATTAGGTTTGGTAGTTGTTTATGCTTCTTTGTTGGTTCCAGGAATGATACTTTTTGAATCCTTTTTAAGTTTTTTGGGTTTAGGGGTCCAAGAACCTTTAACTTCTTGGGGTTCTTTAATGAATGATGGAGTGAGTTCCATGGAACAAACCCCTTGGTTAGTCGGATTCCCTTCGACATTTTTGGTAATTACTTTATTTTGTTTTAATTTTATAGGAGATGGTCTAAGAGATGCTTTAGATCCGAAAGAAAGATAAGATGTTGTTAGAAGTTAAAAATTTACAGGTTAGTTTTAAAACTCCCGATGGTATAGTGAAAGCTGTTAATGATGTGAGTTTTAGCTTAGATGAAGGTCAAACGCTTGGCATAGTAGGCGAATCAGGTTCTGGAAAATCGCAAAGTGTATTTGCTTTAATAGGTTTATTGGCTAAGAATAGCATTATTGGAGGTAGTGTTTTATTTGATGGAGAAGAAATTTTAAACTTAAATCCTAAGGCTATGAATAAATTACGTTCGGAAAAAATATCTATCATTTTTCAAGATTCGATGACCTCTTTAAATCCTTATATGAAATTGGGAGATCAGCTTATAGAGGTTTTGACCGTTCATAAGGGAATGGAATATAAAAAAGCTTTCATCGAAAGTGTTCATATGTTAGAAGCTGTAAAAATTTCTGAAGCTAAAAATAGAATGAAAATGTATCCTCATGAGCTTTCAGGTGGTATGAGACAGAGAGTCATGATTGCTATGGCACTTTTATGTAAACCTAAGCTTTTAATCGCTGATGAGCCAACAACAGCTTTAGATGTTACAGTTCAAGCACAAATTATGACATTACTAAAAGAATTGCAAAAAGAATTCAACATGGCTATTATCTTAATCACTCATGATTTAGGAGTCGTTGCTGGAACTTGTGATAATGTTTTAGTTATGTATGCAGGCAGGGTGATGGAATATGCCAAGGTAGAAGATATTTTTTATCGTCCTACACATCCTTATACTTTGGGACTTATGAAAACTATTCCACGTTTAGACTTAGAGCAAAAAGAACTAGAATTAATTCCAGATAATCCACCAGATTTATTAAATTTGCCAAAAGGTTGTTCTTTTGCTCCAAGATGTTCTTTTGCAAAAGAAATTTGTTTAAAAAACCCTATTCTTGAAGAAGTTGGTTTTCATAGAAAAAGAGCTTGTTTTGCGCCAATAAATTTAGTTTTAAAGGATTATAAATGAAAGAGTTGCTTTTAGAAACTAAAGATTTAAGTGTATTTTATACAATCAGAAAAAATGAAGGTTTTTTTAGAAATAAAGTAACAAAAATGAAAGTTATTGACAAAATGAATTTAAAACTTTATCGAGGAGAAACTTTAGGTATAGTGGGTGAATCAGGATGTGGTAAATCTTCATTAGCTAAGGCTATTTTAGGATTAAATAAAGATTTAGATGGTGATATATTATGGATGGGCAAGAGTCTTAAAAATCAGAATAATAGAGAATGGAAAAATATAAGAAAAGATATACAAATGATTTTTCAAGATCCTTTAGCTTCTCTTAATCCTCGTATGACTATAGGAGATATTATTGCAGAACCTTTAAAGGTTCATTTTCCATATATGAATACCAAAGAAATTAAAGAAAAAGTTTTACAAATAATGCAAAAAGTATCTTTGATTCCAAGTTTAATTAATCGTTATCCGCACGAATTTTCAGGAGGACAATGCCAAAGAATAGGAATAGCTAGAGCATTAATTTTAGAACCTAAATTAATAGTGTGTGATGAGCCAGTTTCGGCTTTAGATGTCTCTATACAAGCCCAAGTAGTTAATTTACTTAAAGAGATACAAAGACAAACTCAATTATCTTTAATTTTCATTGCTCATGATTTGTCTATAGTTAAACATATTTCAGATAGAATTTTAGTTATGTATTTGGGAAATATTGTTGAAATCGCGGATTATCAAAAAATTTATAGCAATACAAAACATCCTTATACCAAAGCCTTGATATCAGCCATACCAATACCAGATCCGAAAATTCAAAAAAATAAAGAAATTCAACTTCTAGAGGGAGAATTGCCTTCTCCTATTAATCCTCCAAGCGGTTGCGTTTTTAGAACTCGTTGCCCTATAGCTAGTAATATATGTATTAAGAATAAACCTGAATTTAAGTGCAAGGATAATCATTTTTATGCTTGCTTTAATATATAATAAAATTTTAGTCTATAAATTTTTATTT
>NZ_JACHTO010000040.1:0-5720 GCF_020135895.1 Campylobacter sp. 2457A
ACGAGATGGAATTTCTTTGGCTATGGAAAAATTTAAATCCTCGCTAAACTACGCAGCCTTTGAAGAAGATATTAATTTAAAAAGTAAAGAATTAATCGGCATAGAGGATGATTTTATCGCACTTTTAAAAAAAGAGGTTAAAAAACAAAGCAATCCTGCTAAAGAAATAGTTGAAAATTTACTCGAATACGAACTTGATAATCTTTTTGCCAAATTCAAACGCCTTGCAAGTGAAAGTAGAGAGCAGTTGATCTTAGTTTTAAATGATATCAAGAAAAATCCAACAATTAATGATTTTAATAGACTAACCCAAAGCAAACTTTATCGCTTAAAGCAAGAAATTTATGAATTAGAAAATATTGCCAATGAAAAATACAAAGATATAAATTCCAAAAAAGCAAAAAAATTAGGCATCAGACTTTGGGAAAAAGCCAAAAATTTAATCAAAAAATAATATCCTAATTTTTAGGATATTAAATATCTATTTCTATACCAACTGGAGCATGATCTGATCCGAAAATATCATCCCTTATAAAAGCATTTTTCAATTTACTTTTTAAATTATTAGAAATGAAAAAATAATCAATCCTCCAGCCAACATTTCTTTCCCTTGCTTTCATTCTATAACTCCACCACGAATACTTTTCCTTAATATCTCCATTGATTTCTCTAAAAGTATCCAAAAAACCAAGCTTTAACAAATCATCAATCCAAGCTCTTTCTATAGGCAAAAAACCTGAAGTATTTGCGTTTGCCTTAGGGTGCGTTAAATCAATCTCGCGGTGAGCCGTATTGACATCGCCACAAATGATAACTTCCTTACCTTCATTTAAAAGTTTTTTAAGATAGACTAAAAAATCCGCATAAAATTTCATTTTAAAATTTAAACGCTCTTCATCTTTTTGTCCATTTGGAAAATAAATATTAAAAAGCACTACATTTTTAAACCTATGCTCTAAAACTCTACCTTCATCATCATCAAAAAATTCACATTTTTTTACTTCACAATCAAAATTGCAAAGACTCATAACACCAGAATATCCCGCCCTTTTAGCGGAATTAGAATACATATGTTTAAAAGGAAATTCATAAATTCTTTTAGGAAATTTATCTTCATGGGCTTTAATCTCTTGAAAACCTATAAAATCAATATTTTCTTTTTCTATCCAATCAAGTGCATTTTTATCACAAATTGCTCTTAAGCCATTGACATTCCATGACAATAGTTTCATTTTCTTCCTTAAATAAAGTAATAATTTCAAAATCATAGCACAAAAATTAATTTTTTACAGGTGATTAAACAAACTTTTATACAATAAACAATCTATACATAAGGCAAATTTAATGTTTAAACTCACTTGGCTTCAATTCACACTTTTAAATTCTTTGTTGATTGTAGCACTTAATTTTAATTTATTTCATTTTGTTTATGAAAAAAGCTCTCAAAATTTTTTCATCACTCTAAGCTTTATTTTAATATATTTTGGTTTTGTGCATACTATTTTTTCTTTGATTTTTATCAAATATTTGAGTAAATTTTTTTCAATCTTTTTTATTTTAGCATCTTTTTTAAGTGTTTATTTTATCAGTTTTTATGGAATTCTTATCGATTCAAATATGATTCAAAATGCCATGCAAACCGATGTTAAAGAAGTAGAAGACTTGATCAATTTCAAGCTAATAATCACTCTAATTTTGGCTTTAATTTTTATCATTTATATTATAAAAGTCAAAATTGATTACAAATCAATGAAATCTCACCTTAAAACTAAATTTATCAATATTTTTTTAGGCTTGTTTTTTGTTTTTGCGATTTTCTTGCCACTTAGCAAAACCTTTATTCCTTTTGCTAGAAATTACAATGAAATAAGAATGTATAACACTCCTTTTTATCAAATTTATGCCCTATATCGTTATTATGCTCTCTTTGTTCAAACCAAACCTCAATTTAAAGCTATAGAAAATGACGCTTATAAGGATGATAATCACACTAAAAAAATTTTAGTTTTAGTGGTGGGGGAAACAGCAAGGGCGGCAAATTACTCGCTTGATGGCTACACAAAAAATGATACGAATTTTTATACCAAAAAAAACAATGTTGTGTTTTTCACTCAAGTATCTTCTTGCGGAACAGCAACCGCTGTTAGCTTACCTTGCATGTTTTCAGTTTCAAAGCGAATTCAATTTTCAAATAAGGAATATCAAGAAAATGTTATCGATATACTCAATAAAAGCGGTGTCGATGTTAGCTGGATAGATAATAATTCAGGAGGTTGCAAAGGGGTTTGCGATCGATTAAAACAAAAAATTCAACTCTCAAGTACTTATGATGAAGATTTGCTGGATCCATTAAAAAACAAATTAAACAAATTAAGCACTCAAAATATTATTGTTTTACATTTGCAAGGCTCTCATGGCCCAGCTTATTACAAACGCTATCCTAAGGAATTTAAAAAATTTAATCCTACTTGCGATACAAATGATCTATCAAAATGCAGTGAAGATGCTTTGGTAAATACTTATGATAACACCTTGCTTTACACAGATTATATCTTAAGCCGTATTATCTCTCTTTTAAAAGAAAAAAAAGGTTTTCAAAGTTCTTTATTGTATCTTTCTGATCATGGAGAAAGTTTAGGCAAAGATGGAATTTATTTGCACGGTATGCCTTATGCTTTTGCACCAAGCACACAAACTCATATTCCTATGATTTTTTGGAGTAACGATAATAAACTTATGAATTTGGCTAAAAAACATAAAAATTTAAAGCTTTCTCAAGATAATCTTTTTAGCACACTTTTAGGTTATTTTGATATAAAAACTTGTGTTTATGAATCAAATTATGATTTATTTAATCCTAAACTTAAGGAAAATCCATGAAACCAAAATACCACATTTTCAATAATGCCAAATACGCCTTAGAAGGGATCGTGGCTTTATTTAAAAATGAGATGGCTTTTCGCATTGAAATTTGCATCATCATTCCTGCTATTTTAATCAGCTTTTTTTTAAAGGTGAGTTTGATAGAACATCTCATTTTAATAGCGGTTTTAATTTTAATCTTAATTGCAGAATCTTTTAACTCAGCCATCGAAGCTTGCGTAGATCTCATAACCGATAAATGGCATCAAAAAGCAAAAATCGCCAAAGATTGTGCAAGCGCTGGAGTCTTTTTTAGTGTGATTTTGGCGCTTTTTGCTTGGATTCTTATCTTAGTAGGCTTGATATGAATTTTGAAAAATTAATGTGTGGTATTTTTGGGAAAAAACGCTATGAACTTTTAAAATTTTTATGCGAAAATGCCGATGAAAATGGCTTTATCATGATAAAAATTAGTGAAATTCAAAACACACTCAATCTTAGCAAACCTACCATCATTGCCACTTTTAAATTTTTAGAAGAAAAGAAGCTTTTTAGGCGTCTTAAAAATGGTTTATACCAAATTTATATCAAATAAGAAATATAATTTAATTTATCTTTTTTGTATATTTTGATAAATTTAAGCAATTATTTTTTTATAAAAAGGAGAGACAATGACGCTAAAAAATCCTTTAGATATGCATTTGCATTTACGCGATGGAAAAATGCTTGATTTAGTAGCTCCATTTAGCGCAAAAGATTTTAAAGCTGGCGTTATCATGCCAAATTTAATCACTCCAATCACAGATATAAATTCTTTAAAAGCCTATAAACAAAGGATTATGAAAGCTTGTAAAAATGAAGATTTTATCCCTTTGATGACTTTATTTTTTAAAGAATATGATGAAAAATTTTTAGAAAATGCAAAAGATGAAATTTTTGCTATCAAACTTTATCCTGCCGGCATTACTACAAATTCAGACAATGGAATTTCAAGCTTTGATATACAAAATTTAAAACCCACTCTAAATGCGATGAGTGAGTTAAATATACCTTTGCTAATCCATGGCGAAACCAATGATTTTGTTATGGACAGAGAAGCAAATTTTGCAAAAATTTATGAAAAATTAGCTCAAAATTTTCCAAATTTAAAAATAGTCATGGAACACATTACCACTAAAGTTTTATGTGATCTACTCAAAGATTATGAAAATTTATACGCCACTATAACTTTACATCACTTAATGATCACTTTAGATGATGTTGTGGGTGGAAAAATGGATCCGCATTTATTTTGCAAACCAATTGCTAAGCGTTATGAAGACAAAGACGCGCTTTGCGAACTTGCTTTTAGCGGATATGAAAAAGCTATGTTTGGAAGCGATAGTGCGCCACACCCACTATATACTAAAGAATGTTGCGGTTGCGCGGCTGGAGTTTTTAGCGCACCTGTTATTTTACCTATTTTGGCTGAACTTTTTGAAAAAAACTCAAATGAAAAAAATTTACAAAAATTTATTTCAGATAATGCTTGTAAAATTTATGATTTTAAATTTGAAAAAGACAAAATCATAAATTTAGAAAAACAAGAATGGCAAGTACCGCAAAAATACGGCGATATAGTGCCTTTCATGGCAGAAAAAAGCTTAAAATTTAAAACAAAACTAATTTAGAATTAGTTTTGTTAATAACATTAATCCAATGTTTTTAAAATTTTATCAAAATTATCTTTTTTGATTCCTTTCCATACTAAAAAGTAATCTGCTATACACCATACCCATAGCACAATTAGAAAAAGGCTGCCTATAACAAAAAAACTTCCTATAACACCTAAAATAAAAACAGCAAGTTTAGCAATACCCAAATTTTTATCACCTTTATAAAAACGATCTACACCAAAGTAACCAAAAAATAGTCCCAAAACTAAACCTAAAATATGATTTTTTAAAGGTAAGGTAGCGAGAGAATTGATTTTCTCTTCAGAAGCATTTTTAAGCTTATCTTGCAAAAGTGGCAAACCTTCAGATGGAATTTTATCTGAAATCGCCATTAAAATAGAATTAGATTCCATGTATTCTCCTAAATAATAATTATAAAAAGTGAAATTATAACGAAATATTTAAGATTTTCAATATTATTTAAAATTAAATTTATAAATGATTTTTATGATCATAAAACTAAAAGTTTAATTTTAGAAACTATTGTTTCCTTAATATCTGATTTGATAAATTTTGTTATTTTTTCTCTATTTGTCTTAATATTATTCATACTTAAATGCCATAAGGCATTTTCTATAGCCTCATCTTTACTTCTATATACTACTCTTTCTTCATCAAATACAAATTTATAAAAATTTATATTTTTTTCTAGCAAAAAACTTTCTAAATCTTTTTTATAAAAACCTTTAAATTCGGTATTGAAATGTTTAAATATAGGATCTAAAAAATCACTTTTTCTATAATCAGCCCAACCAAGATATATCTTTTGAGAGGCTAAATTTAAAAAAGCTTTAAAGTCATTTTCATTTTGCAAAGCCGGAGACATACTCAAAAACGCTATATCAAATTTTTCTTGATTTTCTTTATAAAAGCTTTCAAAATCTAAATGGAGTGTTTTAACGTTGTTAGTATTATTTTTTAAGGCATCTTCTTGCAAAATTTCAAGCATGGCCTTAGAGTTATCCACACCTAAAACGCTTTTTGCTTTTTGTGCTAAATGTAAAGTCCAAACACCTGTGCCACAACCTATATCAACGATATTTTTATTTATAAAATCAATATTTAATTCGTTTAGTTTTTCAAAAGTTTGCTTTTGAATATCGTTTAATTTTCCATATCTTGCATAATTTTTAGCCTTCTTAT
>NZ_JACHTO010000041.1:0-5542 GCF_020135895.1 Campylobacter sp. 2457A
CTAGATGATTTGAAACTATAGTAGCTGCTCCTATTATTTTCTTTTCTGCACCATCTACTTGTTTATAAAAAACTTCATAAAATAAATTTAAAATTGTTACCCTTAAATATGGATAATGTTGATTTATAGCAGAATCCTGCTTATAAAAATGATAAAAAACCATAAAAGCTATTTTAGAAATAAAAGGATAATTTTGAATACCTTGTTTGAAATAGTTTGTAAAAATAAACACAGGCAATGCAGGATCCATATGATAATCAAGCAAAACATTTAAAAAATTATTTTCATTCCAGTGACTTTTTAATACTTCATTAGCTTCTTCATATTTTTCATTTTCTAAAAGTAAATTAATATAAAATATTTGAGAATTAACATTACAAGGATCGTTTTGCAAAGCTTGTAATAAAAAAAATTTTTGTGTTTCAAAAGAAATTTTTAAATCCTTAGCAAGCAAATACAAATAAAAATAACTACAAGATTTTTGCAAAGGATGTATATTTTTAATTTTTTCTACATATTCATTCATGAGATCATATTGCTCTTTGGTAGAAAAAAACTCATGGACACTAATGACCGAATTTCCACCTATATAACTAGCACATCTAGAAAATCCAGAAGTCCATGAAGAATATATTTTTTGAGCTTTTGACATTAAAACTATTTCAAAAATAATTTGCTCATATCCTTTCATACCGCTGATCAGATCTGAAATAACAAAAACATTATTTTTCCCAGATATTTCTAGGGAGTATTTTTTAAGACTAGAAACAAGCCCAAGATCATCACAAAATAAAATAACTTTTTTTGCTTCGCTTAAATATTTTAAAATCAAATAAATTGCCAAGGGATAGTGCAATACTTTATATCTCCATACATATTGAGTATTTCTTAACTCTTGAATATAAATAGTTTCTCCGCTTCTTATATGTATAGCTATAAACTCTCCTAAATTTTGAGATACTTCTTCTACTTGTTTTAAAATATCTTTAACTTCTTTTGAAAATCCTATATCTTGCCAACATTGCATTAAACCTTTTCGATATTCATCTTTATTGATATCTTGAAAACAACGAGATAAATCATCATATGTTGAATACCATCCCCAATCCTTCTCATAAGGTTTTTCAAGAAGTCTTGTTAGATTGGACTTGTGGTACAAACTCCAAAATAAAGGCATTTCGTAAGCAAAATTAAGCTCTTTCTTTTCGTGTTTTTCAATAAATTCTTTATCAAATAAAAACTCTTTTTTTGGTAAATTTGCCCAAGGTACCAATACTTTACCTTCTTCAAGATCTTGTATCCCAGAAATGTCTCTCCAAACAAAACCAAATTCACAATTTAATCTTTTTGAAATATAAAGAGCATTTAAAAATGCTCTCATTCTTTCTCCAAATCCATCATCTCTTCCTGCAACAATTAAAGGTTTATCCATTTTTTGCCTTTTTTTTATTTCTAATTCTATTTTTATAAAGACTTCTAATTTTAAAAGGTAAAATAAAAATTCCTATAAAATTATAAGTTTTAAATATTTTTAAAATGATTTCTCCAAGCTGATAGGAAAAAAAATTTTTAACCACGATAGCCTCTTCATAATCCTTATAAATTCTCAAATCCATCTTTGTGTCATTATTTTTTATGATCTTTTTTTCTTCTTTATAAGCTATAATAATACTAGGGATTAAAAAAATTAATTTTAAAATTTTTATAGGATTTTTAATATTAAGTAAAATTGCATTCCCTAGCTTATACGAAAGATGTGATTTTATAATAGCAACAGCACCAAAAAATTTGACATTTTTACTATCGATATGATATATTTTTCTTATTTGCGAATCACTTCTTAAAATAGTCCATAATGAAAGATTTTTTTCTATTTTCTCATTATCCATAATCCTAGGAGAAAAAAATTGAACTTTTTCACTTTTTCCATCTAAAATAAATGGGACACTTCCTAAAATATCTACCATTTTCTTATCCACATCTTCGCTAATTAAAAATTTAAAATAAATTGAAATAATGTTTAAATCACAAAGTAAGTGGTTGTAATTTTCTAATTTTACTAAATTTTGGACAAATCGCAAAACCCCATTTATATATTTTTCATACCCAAATTCTTTTAAAGCTCTACCTTCTACTTTATCTTTAATAGGTATGATTTTATTCTCAATTTTTTCATAACTTAGAGTTTGCCCTTCGAGAGATCTTACAAATAACTCTAAATAATAAATATTATTTCCATTTATAGGATATAAAAATAAAGATGGACTATAAGTTTTAAAAAGTGATGTCCTGTATAAATAAAAGCTTCCAAAAAAGCATTTATTATGATCTAAATTTTCAGTTTCCTTTGTAATATAATCTAAGGTTTCACCAGTTCCACAAAATTCAACAAAAGCAAATTTTTCACTCAAATTTAACTCTTGTTTGAGATATTCTTTAATCAAATTTATTTTTTTATCATTTTTTTCTTTAAAAGGCTCCCTCCAAGCTTCTCTAGAACCTTCTAAATATTTTGTCTCAATATCTAATGATTCTTCAGCTATAAAAATATCTGCTATTTGTTGCAAAACAAAACCGTCTCTAGCTATAAAATATAAATTTTTTATTTTATTTTTTTTAGCTATTTCTAATACCCAATAAACATAAGGCGCCAATAAAGGTCCACCTAAGGAAACACCTATTTCTTGTAAATTATCTAAAATATGTTCATTTCTAATTTTTCTAGAAAGTGCAATTATTTTTTGCAAAGCCAAATTAGAATTATGTGCTAAAGTATATTGCTCATAAGGTAACAAGATATTTTCATAAAAATTAACTTCTATTCCAAGTTTTCTAGCTTGTAAAATATCATGTTCATAATTATCACCATAATGGATCCAATTTTCTGGCTTGATCTTTTCTAGACTAAATACTGTCTTAAATAGCTTACCATTATGTTTTTTCCTTTTATATTCAGACGAAACATAAATTGGAATTCCTTTAAAAATATCAGAAAAATGAATAAGAAAATTTCTAATAATTTCCGAATTGAAATACATATCTGAAATTAAAATAACTCGCTTATTGGACTTGATTAAATTTTCTACTAATTTTATGTTCTTAACTATTGGATAAAGATATTCTTCTTCAGTTTGAATTTCTAAATCCATTAATTTTCTTTTTTGATCTTCCGTTAGATTAAAATTATTTTGAATGGTTTTATAAATTTCATCAAAGGTAACATCTTGATTTTTTTTACCACATATATTAATATAAAAATATTGTTCAATTTGAATTCTTATAAGATCAAAATTTTCAATCAAAACAAGCGGTAATTCTAAATTTTCCAATCTTAATTTTTCTTTGACTATCGAAAATATACTTTGAGGTTGGGCAACTTTTCTTGATATTAGAGTATCAAATACATCAAAAGAAAATAAAGAAAAATTTTTCTGTTGAATTTGATATAAATACTGATTATGACAAATATTTTCCCTAACCATTTTTAAAATATTTTTTTCATATATCTCATAGGTGGATGTTTTCAAATAAGCTTCTCGCGCTTTTTCTCCCATTGTTTTTAAGTTATTTTTGAAAGCATAGGCTTGAATAAAAGCATTTTTTAAAGATTGCATATTTGCAGTTTCTACCAACCAACCGTTTTCGGAATTTAAAATATATTTTGCACCAATATTTTGCGTTAAGATCAATGCTTTAGCCATCATGGCACCTTCCAAAGCAACCAAAGAACATGATTCATCTCTAGATGGCACAACCACAACATCACAATATTTAATTAATTGATGGATATTCTCCCTATCTCTTAACTCTCCGTGATAAAAAATATTAGAATGCTGTCGTGCTTGATTTAAAATTTGAGGATAGAAATCCGATGCACCTTCCCAAAATCTTCCAGCAAAATGCAATTCACATTCTTTTCTAATATTATCAGGCAAAGAAGTAAAAGCTTGAAGTAAAATATCATAGCCTTTCCTTTTTTCAATTGTGCCTAAAGTTAAAAATTTTAATTTTGAATTTTTTTCTTTTAATTTTAAAGTTATATCATCATGGATAATCTTAACTGATTTATATACATCATCTACACAATTATGCAATACTTCAACATTTTCATTATAGTTTTTTACAATAAAATCTCTAGCATACTCACTAACAACATAAAGTTTTTTTGCTTTTTTTAAAGCCTCTAATCTTCCTTTTTTCCAAAAAAAATCTGGAAGATTTTCCGCTTCTCTAATATACCATACTAATGGAACATATTTTTCAATTAATTCAACTGCTTTATAAACAACTACTGTATTTGCTATAACCAATGAATATTTGAAAATTCTCCGATGAATCCAATCAATATCAATTAAATCTTCATCTATAATTTCAACATGAACACCTAATTTATCAAATTCTCTAATGTAAGGACCTTCGTTATAACTCCAAATATCTACAAAATAACCATTATTTAAAAGAACTTGACATATACGCTTAAAGCTATTTAAAGCTCCAGTATATTCTAGCTCAGGTGTAATTAAAAGAATTTTTTGCACTATTAATCTCCACTTAAATCAATATATTCATCTATTTTTTGAGAACTTTTTCTCCATAAACCCACTTCCTTCCATTTTCTAACATCACAGTAGCGACAAAAAGGTATAGGTTTAGCTAAAAAAGATAAAATCTCTTGATAATTACTAGCTTTATAAATATCTATATAATCAAATTCTGAAAGCTTTAACTCAACTTTTGTTTTTTCATTAGAAAATTTTTTATTGAAGTGCTCTATATGAGCTGAAATGGGACAAGTAAATAATTTTCCATCTTTAAGTTGTACACAATGATTAGCCATACTACAATTTGTAAAACTATGATAATTGTCGCATTTTCCCAAAGGATCGAGTGTAAATTTCCAAGAAATTTTTTCAGGTTCTCCATTATTAAAAAAAATAAGAGGAATATTGTATTGATGGCATAATTTTTCTATAAATTTCCAATTAATCTTTAAAGGATATTTTGTAGGTCTGATTTCCACATGATTTTCTTGACAACACCTCCAAAAATCATCTGTTTGCCTATCAAGCAAAATTCCATTTGTAACAAGCCAAATAGAACTATCTGGAAAATATTTTCTTGTAATATTTATAAATTCTTGACATTGTGGATTTAATAAAGGTTCTCCACCCATCAGTCTAAAAGTTCCTACTAAACCTTTTGTTATATTTGATAATTTCCTCATATCTTGCTGAAATTTTCCAATATCTGGAAAATTATTTTCGGCAATTTGAGAAAAATGATTACATCCAAAACAATTTAAATTGCATGATTCTGAAACATGAATTTCAATAATTTCTAAAAAAGCCTGCGAGGTTATTTTTCTTAAATGAAAATCTAAAATATCATAATATTTCTTTTTCACATTAGCTAAATCTAATTTTGTATTATTTAAATCTACTTTCACGTTAGCTAAATCTAATTTTGTATTATTTAAATCTACTTTCACGTTAGCTAAATCTAATTTTGTATTATTTAAATCTACTTTCACGTTAGCTAAATC
>NZ_JACHTO010000042.1:0-5271 GCF_020135895.1 Campylobacter sp. 2457A
CAACTATGCCTCAATATAATTATCCAAGATATCAAAGAGAGATTGCCACTAGCACTTTAAGTTATTTAAGCGAAGTTCCTATTATGATCAATCAAGGCTTAGATACCTTAAAACTTCAAGAAAATACAGATTATGAATTGAGCTCTATTAATAATCATTATCTTACTTTAGCAAATTCTACAATAGGAGTAGATAATACCGATGCAAAAGCAAGAAATGAAATCACTTTAAAAAATGACAAAGATAAAGAAGAAATTTATATCTTAGCGCAAAAAGATTATAAAGAAGAAATAGGCAATAATTATGAACAAACTATAAAAAGTAACAAAACCTCAGAAGTAGGAGCCTTATATACTGAATTTATCACTTTAGGTCATATGCAAAATATCGCAGGATTTAAAAATGTCAATGTAGGGGCAAAATATTTAGAAAATACTTTACTCTCTAAAGATACCAATGTGGGTTTAAGTAATACTTTAAATGTGGGAACAGATCAAGAAGTAAGGATCCATAAAAATAGCTATGAAAAAGTAGGAGAAAATAAGAAGGTAGAAATAGGCAGAAACTACGAAGAAAGAATTACAGGAGAATACACAAGTTCTGTATCGTCTAATAGAAAAGCATTTACTAAAGGTTATCATCATATACAAAGTCAAGGAAAATATAGTGTTTATACAGATTCTGAACTTGTAACAGAAGCAAAAGGTAATATTCAAGAGCATACAGAAAAATCTATCTTTATGGTTGCTAAAAAAGATCATAGTGTTAATGCAGAAAATGTTTCATCTTTAGCACAAAAGGATAATACTATTGTAGCGTGTAATAGAATAATCAATCAAGTAAAATCCACTTCTATAACAACTACAGCTAAAGAAGTTATTATCCAAGTTGGAGGAGTTCAAGTGATCATAGATAATAAAGGATTGAGAGTTAAAGGAGGAGATTTAAGAGCAGATTAAGTGGATATAAATTTTTATACAAAATATTTTATAAAAATTTAAAGATTTTATTGCAAAAATAAAAAAAATAAACAAAGGAAAACAAATGACTGAAGAAAAAATCATCTCTTATGAAGAATTTCAAGCAAATCCCATGCTTCAATGGTTTTTTGATAGAGAAATCAAGCATAGTATTAAAGATAAATATTATAAGGAATGGCAAGATTTTATCAACAAAGAAGGTATAAATGTGATTTGTATCACAAAAGATCCTAAGGGCGAGGATATTCTTAAGTTAGATTTATGGGATAGAAAGACAATATTGGATCCATTATTTCACTTTGCTTGTTATGATTATGAATTTTTTGAATTTATTTTACAATTTATAAAAGATCAAACATGGTTGAATTTTTTGCTTGCATGTAATGCAATTGCTTGGGGTAAAGATGTATCGAATTTAGAGCATACAAAAAAAATTATTAAGCTTTTAGTGGATAAGGGAGCTAATATCAATGCTTGCTTTTATCAAGGTAAGGAAGGGCGGTATGAACCTTTGATCTTTGAAACTATTCCTATATGTTCTGCCACTAAAACAGAAAGAGCTAATAAATTAGAACTTTTGCATTTTTTACTAGAACTTGGAGCAGATCCTAATCTTAAAAATTCAGAGGGTGAAAATTTATTGCACAATTTTCTTATTTCAGAGGAGCAAAAATTTGCTAATGCCTTAATCGATAGTGGTAAAATGAAAGATATCAATGAAATCATAGAATATGATAAAGGGGCAATTCGTTATGGAGAGAGTGCTTTGATATTGGCTATAAGGAAATGTTATTCTAATACAGTTAAAAAGCTCATTGAAGCAGGAGCTAATGTAAATGTTTTTGATCATTTTGGAGATTCTGCTCTTGATCTTATAGGCAATAAAAGTGAAACCATAAAAAAATACCTTCTTAAAGTAGGAGCTAAAAGTTCTTTAGAGCTTTTAGGCAGTGAAGAAAAACTGAGAGAATTTAAATATACTGAAATGCGAAAAAAAAGAGAAATACAAGATAAAATAAAAAAAGAACACGAAAAACAACTTAAGGAAAATTATCTTGCTATCTTAGAAAAAACTCCTTTAGTGTTTCATAGAAATATAGAAGTTATCAAGGCATAAAATGGTCACTATACATACAGGAGAGATTGAACTAATGTTGTGCGAGGAAGCACATTTTCATGAGGATTATGAAAATGAGATCAAAAATATTCCTATCGTAGGGGCCAAGATAAGAATATATAAAGTTCAAGATCAAGATAAAGATAAGAATAAAGATAAAGATAAAAGAACACTCCTGTATGATAATACTGCCAATGATCAAGGAAAAATAGAATTTTCTAATAGTGAGATTAAAGATGGGGAAATAAAACTTTATATAGAATTAGAACATCCTGACTTTGATAAAGAACCCATAGGCGGACATGTTTTTTTAAGAAAAGGTTTAGAAAAACAAAAAAATCCTATTTATTTTAGAAGAACTAAACTAAGATTAAAACATGCTCCTTTTGAAAAATTACAAACCCCTAAAGAATTTAGAGAAGCCCTTGAAATGGGTCATGCCGAAGGAAAAAAAACTCAAAAAGAGGATGAAGAATTAAGTCAAGATTGGGATAGTTTAAAAACCAAAGCAGAGGAACTTTTAGAAAGAAATAAAGCCATCATTGAAAAAACTTATGATAAAGAAATGAAAAAAGCTGAAGAACAATTGCAACGAGCTACAACTAAAGAAGAGGAAGATAAAATCAATGAAAAAATAAAGAAAATCGAAGCAGATAAAGAGGCAAAAAATGAAAGACACGATAAACAAAAAAATGCTTTAGAGGAGATTGTTAAAGATAAAGACATTAAAGCCCTTAAAAATTTCATCAACACAAGAGCAGGAGCTGACTATGCTGAATGGGTTGTTTCTTTTGCTCTTTTAAGACATGCTCCCCATCTTTATCACCAAAGAATCAACGCAGATGGTATCTTTGAAGATAATATAGGACAAACAGGAAGTGATCCTGACTTTCTTATCACGCTTGAAGATAAAAAAAGAATGATAGTAGAAGTTAAAAACTATGCTTATAGCAGTGCTTTAAATTTAACCGATCAAATTTCTTATCAATTAAAATGTGTAAAATTGTATGGAATGGATTATGCTATAGCTTGCAATAGAAGCACAAAAATAACAAATAGAGCGAATAATTCTTTTGGAAGTATCGAGAGTACAAAATTAGGAAATACAGAAGAAGCAATATATTCTCAAAATTTTAATCAACAACGTTTTGGGGCATCTATAAAAAACAATAAAAAATATGACATAGAAGAAAATGATAAAAAATTTTTTGAAAAAAATCAACAGGCAAGATACAAGGGTTTAAAATCCATATTGATAAAAATGTATCAAGATGCTTTAAATAATAAATCGCCTAGTTGGGTTTTTATTAAAAGACTTAATTTTAGAAACAATTTAGGAAAAATCAATGGAGAAGATTTTAATCTGGATAAACATTTTGTGAATTTTTATGCTAATTTGCATTCTCAAGATAGAAAAGCAATCAGCGCTGATTTTCAAGTTATTTTAGAACCTTAGGAGGAAAAAATGGTAAAAGAAATTGATTATGATTTACTTATAGCGATTGAAGAATCTAACGTAAGAAAGTTTAAAATTGCTTTAAAAAAAGGAGCTAATATTAATGGTATTGTGAGTGAAGAATACGAAGAATATGGTGATTTTGAATCAAGTTATGGTTTTACATTTTTAGCTGTAGCTGCAGAAACAGCTTTACGCGAGATTATAAATGTTCAACATAATAAAAAAGGCTTCAATAAAGAAGAATATGAAAAACAATACAGCGATGCTTTTGAAATTTTTAACACCTTAAAAGCTTTAAAACCAAATGAAAGTCAAGAAGATTGTATCAGTGCAAAAATTTGTATAGAAGGTATTGCTGAAACAAGAGAAATGGAACTTTATGATGATCCTTATTGTTATGGATATGATGAATTTGATGAAGAGATGGGCGAAGATGAATGGATAAGTGAAGATCCTGTTGTAGAGTATTTGAAAAGTTTTAAATTCGAATGAAAACACAAAATATAAGTGCTAATCAGGTTAGCTTTCATCTTTTATCTAAAAAGACCTTTAGCGATGAAAAATATCTTAACGCTTGGAGTCTAAAAGGTAATCGTTTAAATTTACAAGATTGGCTTGATTTTAAAAAAGCCAATGAAAATAATTTCTATAATAAACATTTAGAAAATACCTTAAAGGCTATGCAAGAGTTTAAAACCTTTTTTAGCATTGATCAATTTGAAGGTATTAATTTGAGCAAAGATGATGAATGGTTAAATTTTTTACCACAAAATTATACTCAAATTTATAATCGCTTATGTAGGGATAAAAGCAAATACATTTTACATCGATACTATCAAAAAGATGAATTAATACCTATAGGTTTTATAGAAAATCTTTCCCCTAATTTACCTTTTTGGAATGAAAGTGGTGAAAATTTTTCTCAAGATAAAATAGACACTTTTATAGAAAATGATCTTTTAGAACCTCATTTTAGCCAATATGATGTTTATTTTAATTCCTCTCTTAATTTAACTTTTAATTTTAATGAAGAAAATTTAAATTATTTGCTTCACAATTATGATTATAGAGTTAAAAAAAGTTTTATTGATGAGAAAAAATTACAAGAAAAACTCAATTTAGATAAAGAAAATAAAATCATCTTAGAGCTTGAATATATGTTTTTAAATCTTTGTAAAGGCATCAGTGCTGATTATGCTTTTATGGATTTTTCTTATTTTTTTGTAGCTTATGATTATCTTTTAAATTCAAAAAATAATCCTTTAAAATCTTATCCTTTAAATTTGAATGATTTTATTTATGAAAGAAGCTTTAAAGAAGCTTTAGAAAAATATACAAATAGTTATTTTTTAAATTATTTTTCTAAAGAATTATTAGAAAAGCTTGACACTCAAAATTTAACACATAGCAGATATAATCGTTATATTATAAATTATGATAAATTGCCTAAAAATTTAGAAGAAGAAAATATACAAGGTTTGCTCTCTAAACAAAAAGATATAAATATTAATTTTGTAAATTTTATAGATTATCAAGATTATGTTTATAACAATAAAGATGATTTTTGGAATTTGTCTTCGGAAGAAAATTCTATGCTTTGGGAAAAATTTTTAAGTAAAAATACCTTAAAACCTTTTCCTTTAAACTTTGATTGTTCCTTAGAAGAAAAATTTCTTTATGCTAAGGATGAGCAATTAGAAAACATTCTCAAATCT
>NZ_JACHTO010000043.1:0-5081 GCF_020135895.1 Campylobacter sp. 2457A
AGAAGAAAGTTTAAATATTAAATTAGAACTTAAGAAAGGAATTGTTTATAAGGATTATTATAAAATAGCTTAGATTTTAGGAGCATAAATGAAAAAACTTTTTTATAGATTTAATTACTTATTTAATACAAAATTAAAAAAAATAGTTTGGATTATAGCTATATTATTTATAGTATATAAAATACTTTTTTATACTGAAATTAAAAATGGTTATGTAAAAGTGACTTTACGTCCTATAGTAACACTTAATCAAGAGGGTTATTGTATAAAAGAAGGTAGAAGATTAAGCCAAAATGAATTATTTGAAAGAGCTACTAAAGATTGGCTTGAAAAACTTTATAATCAAGCACATGATCCACTAGTTATGAATGCAGATGGAGATTGGCTTGATATCACTAATTGCTATTATTCAAGCAAAGAAAAAGCAAAGAAAGGTTTAAATTGTCAATTTTACAGCAACGGCAAACAATTTGGTATCGATGATATTGCAAAACAAATTGATCTTAATAAAAGCCAAGAAGAAAATATGCAAAAAATGATGCAAGGTTTTAGCATTGTAAGGCCTTTTGAGGAGGAAAAAATTTTAACAGATGATTTAGAACTTAAATATTCTTTACTCTTAGAAGACAGGTTAGGTGATTTTACTTTTATCCCTTATGATATTAGATTTATTGTCGTTGGTGGCGATACTGGCTATTATTCAAAATTTGGTTATTCTGTTTTTGCTTTAATGATACAAAAATATTTTATTGAAAACGACCATGACTTTAAATTTAAAAAAGGCACTATAGAATATTGGAAAAATAAAGATAATAAAAACAATCATGAATATATCTATTATCCCATTACAAATTGTGGCGAAGTTGAAATGCGTTATGACTTTGATCCTCCTGGATTATATTATCAATTATTTCATGATATGCAATGGAGGGATAAATGGCATCGTTAAATTTAAAAGGCGATTATGGAATAGAAATTTTATCTTATTATCTTTGGGGCAAAGCACACCACCAAGTGATTTAGCCAGAAAAGATAACCGTGTGCTTATAGGTAAAGATTATCAAGCAAGAGATGAAAAAGAAATAATCATACAAGCTTCAGCACTTGATTATATGAAATATGTAGATAGATATACCAATGCTACAAATTTCGGAATATTTCGAAATTTTTTCATAGGACAAACTTGGGGAAAATATTGTGTAAGATTATATACGGATAAAGAATGTTCTAAAACTTCAAAAGAAGTAAAAACCAAAGAAGATCAAAATAAAAAAGATAAAAAATAAAAAAGAACAAAGTATCATTAAGGATAATTTATATCTTTATAGTATCAATGAGAAGAGAATTAAATGAACAAACCTTTTTATAAACTTAAAAGATTTATATACCTTGTGTTGTGCTTATAACAATATTTGCTATACTTGTAAAATTACTTTATTCTCCTTTATGCACGATTTACTGGAACATTTATTATTATCCTAAAGAAAATCAAGAACGTAAATTTTTTCAAAAAATAATTCTAAATCCAACTCCTAAAGATATGATTAAAATTGTAGATGATTATCAACCTAAATTAGAAGATTTTAAAGACTTAAATGCAAAAGGTTATTTTTGATTTTAAGGTAGCTAAATTCTTTGGATTTGAGGATAGGTATTATCAAGCTTTCATTCAATACGCCTTAATATCTACTACATCAATAAGAAAAGAACAAGCCTATTTTAAATATCTTAATTTTATAAGTGACATCAATTCCACTTCAAAACAAAAATACTTAACCCTAAGAGTTTCTACTAAAGATTTAGAAAAACAAATCTTTGAAGAAAAACTTAAATTTATAAAACATTATGAAGAAATTTATGATTATTTAGATAGTATAGGCTATTTAGACAAGGGGCTTGGTATAAAGGCTTATCAAATATGGAAAATTTATTATATATGTATCCTTTTTAAATCTTAATTCCAAAATATGTTCTTTTGCAGGTAGAAACCTAATGTTTGAAAAAATGAAAAAAATTTAATAATTTAGATTTAAATTTAACTTCTAAGATTCCTAGTATAGCTAATAAGAATTGGGAGAATGAATTGAAAAATTTTTCTAACTCAGCTTATATTTAATAAATAAAATTCAAAAGGCTTTAAATGAATGCAAATGAAAACAATGCTACTATTAACATTGAAGAAAGTATAAAAGAAGCTTTAAGAGAGGGGCAAGAAGCCGTAGAGAGTAGTAAGAAAACCGATGGAGAAATCAATGTCCTTTTATAAAGAATGTGAAGTTTGTAAAACAAAAATCAATAAATTGCAAAATGTATCAAATATATTTTTATTAGGTTTTGGCAAAGAATTAATTTGTAAAAAATGTACAACTAAATATAAAACGAATTCATTATTTATTTTTTTTGTATAGTATTTTTAATGATATTTTAATTTTATTTATATTGTGGCATTATTTTATGAATTTACTAGAAATTTTTCATTTAAGCACAAGTTTAAAAATAATTTTTTCAATTATTTTTTATTTATTTTATAAAATTGTTTTGGTATATTTTATATATCTAATTAGAGTAAAGGATAGGCAAAATGTCCAATAAGACTATCTTACAACATATTAATGATTTAGTAAATGGTATATTTGATTCTACAGTTATAACAGCTTTGGAATTGGGACACTTTGTAATAAAAATTATTGGAATCGAAAATATAATTTTAGACGACGATACAAAACAAGATGAGACTATTGAACAAGCTGAAGTCTTTTATAAGGCTATTAAACTTATAATTTTAAATGATAAAATTAGAGAAAAAACATTTCAACTATTAAAACAAGACATTCAAGAGCGACCATTATATTATATTGGAAGCATTGTTGGATCAAGCGCCATAGTTTCTTTAATCAAAAAACCAACACAAAAAATTATTTATTTTGGTGCAAATAAAGTTCAACAAGCATTTAATCTTTCCAACAATGAACCCTACCCCTACTATAAAAACATACAAAATTCTTTTATTCCTTTATGCTCCATAGATAATAAAAACAGCAATTTATTAAAAGAATTTAATTTTGATAGTTTCTCTTGTAATTTTTATAACAATAGTATTTTTAATCAAAGTCTTAAGTACATAAATAATATACAAGATGAAAAAGATTATATCAATGGGTATAAAATATTTTTAGAAAATCTTAATCATTTTAGTCAAGAATATAATAATTATAAACTTATGTGTATACAAGTAATCAATAATTTAAAAATAGCCTATATACAAAAACTCTCTTTAGAAGATATTAATAGTATTAATATCAACTCAAAACCTTATCTTTTAAAAGCTTTATATTTTTGTGAAGATTATGCTTTATTTGATAAAAACCAACAAGCCTTATTTGATGAAAATACAATAAAAGAATTAGACTATAATTCTAGCTTTTATACTACTTTCATCCTCCATAAAACCAAACTAAACAATACCTATTTACAAGCAAGAAAAGAACTTTATAAAAGCATGAATGAATTTAAAAAGCTTGGTTTTAAAGATTTAGAAAATGCTTATGAACTTTATATCAATTCTTTAATTGCAAATGAAGAAATAAATAGTAAAGGTAAAACAATAAATGAATATAAAGAAATAAATAAAAATTCAAACAAAAATGAAAATTCAAATCAAGAAAATGACAATACAAACAATACAAAAGAACAAGATTTTAATCTTTTACTTGATAATGTTATAGTACAAAACAATCTTGTTTTTAAGGAGAAAAATATTGCTTAAGGTAACAAAAAGAATTTCTACTATAGTTTTTATTATACTAATTTCTATAATAATTATTAGCAATATTTATGACTTCATCCATGGAGCTTTAGAATTTAAAGAAGCTAAAGAAAACAAAGCGAGAGAAGATCTTAATACTTTGATTAAATGGAGTAAAAATGAGGGCAAAAAAGAATTAGAATTTGCAAAAAACTTATCCAAAGAAACCTATAATCAAGAAAAAGTTACAAAAATGATTATTGAAAATCTTAAGATGATGCAAACAGGTATTGAAAGTATGAAAACTTTAATTATCTTCAATATCACAGATGAGAATGTTGAACTTATGAGACAAGCAGGTCATGCTATAGAAAAATCAAATATGGATATCATACTCTATCTTTTAGATAGAGAAAAAACTTTTATAGGAAAAAAAACTTATTTTTCATTTGATAAGGAAAGATTTAATGCTCTTGAAGACTTTTTGTTATATTTAAATACTAATTTAGAAAATTTTTTAGAAAAAGGTTTTTTACGAAAACGTATTGATAGTTTCACAGTAGTTGAAATTGGAATGTATATCAACATGCTAATTGGACTTGATTATATATTTTCTATTCCATATCCTAGTGAATTTTCACAAGATTTTATGTGTGATTTGAATAATCCTAAAACCATAAGCATTTTAAAAGGTATGAATCAAATTAATCTTGCTGCTGATAAAGTTTTATTGTTTTTAAATCAAAAATCAAAAATATATACTGATGATGATTTAAAAGTAGACTTTAAAAAAATAATTAATGTTTTTCAACATTACAAACTTAATTCAAAACAAATCAATGAACTTAAAACCCTACAAACTAAATTAAAGGAATGTGCTAAATGAATAAAGAATTAGAAAAAGAATCATTAGTTAAAGAAGATTTAAATGAAACAGAAAAAGATTTACAAATTCCTTTAAAAGAAGCAGGTGTGGATGAGATAGGAGAAAGACTGCTTAAGGAAATCGAAGATGAAAATAAAACAGAAGATACTACCTCACAGCAAGATAAAATTCAAACTATGAAAGGTGCTACTGGATATCTGAGTGATGGAACAGATGCACTAAAACAAACTTTCAAAAAATTAGAACCCTACCTACTCCCTTTTAAAATCATCATAAAAAGAGCAGATAATACCCTTAGTGTAATTGATGCTTTAATAGAATACCAAAAGACAGGAGATGGCTTAAAAGTTATTGTAAAAATTGGCTCTGAAACTGTAGCTTCAAAGCTTTTTATAATAGGAGCAAAAATAGCAATTCAAGCAGCCATTTCTGCTTTTGTGGCAATAGCCA
>NZ_JACHTO010000044.1:0-4673 GCF_020135895.1 Campylobacter sp. 2457A
CTAATAGTACTTGTGATAGCTAATATAATAACTATCAAAACACCTACATAAAAGGTTAATTTTAGCGATACGCCAAAAGATTTTGTTTTTTCCATAAATACTCCTATTTAATTATCGATCTTTTTTAGTATTATACAATAAATATAGAAACTATTTTTTAATAAAATAATCTCCATCAAAACTTATTAAAGAATATTGCCTTTCATTTCCTATACTTTTAACAAGCTCTTCAATGCTTAAAAAAGTTAAAGAATCAGCTTCAACATGTTTTCTTACTTCTTCAATATTTTTATTAGCGCTAATTAATTCTTCAAAGGTTGGGGTATCTATACCATAAATATCTGGAAATTTAATTTCTGGGCAAGCAACAGCTAAGTGAATTTTGCTAGCTCCTGCAGCACGAAGCAAAGAAACTATTTTTTTAGAAGTGGTTCCACGAACTATACTATCATCAATCACTACAATTTCTTTACCCTCTAAAACTTTACGCATAGGATTGAGTTTTAATTTGACTTTTAAATTTCTTAGCTCTTGGGTAGGCTCTATAAAAGTTCTTCCTACATAATGATTTCTTACTATGGCCATTTCAAGAGGGATTTTTAAATATTGAGCAAAACCTATAGCAGCACTCACTCCACTATCTGGAACAGGTACAACAAAATCGGCTTTGTGAGGAAATTTTTTGGCTAAAGTTTCACCCATTTTTTTACGAATTTCATAAACACTCTTGCCTTCTATAATACTATCAGGTCTTGCAAAATAAACATATTCAAAAGCACAAATTCTAGGACTTTTTGTTTCTAAAATTATACTTTCAAATTGATCATTGCCTTGGGTAAAAATGATTAACTCTCCAGGTTTAACATCGCGTATAAATTCAGCTTCTATTAAATCAAAAGCACAGGTTTCACTCGCAACTATATAACCTCCATCTTTTAATCTTCCTAAAGATAAAGGACGAACTCCATAAGGATCTCTTGCTACATAAAGTTTATCTTTGCTTGCTAGAACAAAACAATAAGCTCCTAAGCAACTTTTTAAACTTTCAATAAATTTGTCTTTTAAGTTTTCTTTTTTGCTCCTAGCGATTAAATGAACAACATTTTCAGTATCCATATGGGTTTGAAAAATCGCTCCATCTTGGATTAATTGATTTCTAATTTCTTCTTTATTGACTAAATTTCCATTGTGCGCTAAGGCAATATCTCCTAAGGCGCAATTTGCCGCAATAGGTTGCGCATCGTCTAAGCTAGAATTACCCGCTGTAGAGTAGCGATTGTGCCCTATAGCAATTTCTCCTTGTAAGGTTTGTAAATTTTGAGGATTAAAAATTTGACTCACCTCTCCTTTAGCTTTAATCGTTTTGATATTTTTACCATTACTAACACTGATTCCACTTGCTTCTTGCCCACGATGCTGCATAGCAAATAATGCATAATATGCATAAGTGCTCGCATTTTTTGAATTGATAACTCCAACAACTGCACACATATTAAATTCCTAAAAAATCATTGATTGAATATAATTTTGGATTTTGCTTTTGAAGCCAAATTGCGATCTTAATAGCACCCTTAGCAAAGGTTGCTCTTGAGGTTGCAACGTGACTTAATTCTAAAAATTCTCCATTTTCATAAAATCCCACAGTATGACGACCCACTATATCACCACCCCTTAAACTCATAACCGCTATTTCATTTTTATTTCTTTCGCCTATGATGCCATCTCTTGCACTAACTCTGACTTTTTCAAGATCTAAATTTCTAGCCTTTGCTGCATTTTGCGCTAAAGTCATAGCTGTTCCACTTGGCGCATCTTTTTTATGGCGATGATGCATTTCAACAATTTCAATATCAAAATTTTCAAGCATAGCACTTGCTTTGCTCACAAGATGATTTAAAACCGCAACACCTAAAGACATATTAGTCGCGTAAAATATTGGCATTGTTTTACTTAAATCATACATTAAATCCATTGTTTTTGCATCAAGTCCTGTTGTTCCTATCACTAAAGGCTTAGAATTCATTTTTGCAAAATTTAAAAGTTCGCAAGTACCTTTTGGTGAAGAAAAGTCGATAATCACTTCACTTTTCTTAAAAAGTTCATCAATATCATCGCCCTTATCATAAAGCATCGCTGCTTTTGCATTATTTTCATCCGCTAAGCATTCTTGAATTTGTTTTCCCATACGACCTTTGGCGCCGTAAATTCCTATATTGATCATATTAATTACCTTTTAAATAAATGTTTATTTTATCATTTGTTCCATAAATTTCCACATAATCATTGTTTTTTCATTTTAGCTAAATTTTCTAACATTTTTTTTTCTTCTCCGATCCCTTTACTTTCATAAAATTTTAAATTTTTACTTAAATATTTTTGTTCAACCCAGCCTCCAAAATCATGAGGATAAAGATAATTTTTCCTTTCAGGATCGTTGTTATTAAGATAATTTGGAATATCTAAAGCCTCGTTATTTTTAACAAAATCTAAAGCCTTATTGATAGCCTTATAACTTGAATTTGATTTTAAAGCACTTGCTAAATAAACCACACACTGACTCAAAATAATACGTGCCTCTGGATAACCTATATTTTTTACTGCTATAAGTGCAGAAGTAGCAAGATTAAGTGCATTTGGATCTGCATTTCCTATATCTTCACTTGCAAAAATAATTAAACGCCTAGCTAAAAAATCAGCACTCTCTCCTGCATCAATCAATCTTGCAAGGTAATAAAGCGCCGCATCCACATCGCTACCGCGTAAGCTTTTAATCATAGCACTAGCTAAAATATAATGTGTGTCTTTTTGGCTAACTCCTTCACTATTGACACCATTTCTAAGTTTTTTTAAATTATTTAAATTGATATTTTTAGGATCTAAAACCAATGCAAATTCAAGTAAATTTAACATAGATCTTGCATCGGCACTTTTAACTAAAAAATCCTTAGCCTCATCATCGATATCAAAACTGAGTTTTTCTTGAACTTTTTTTAATAAAATCTCTAAATCTTTAGCCTTTAATTTTTTAAACTCAAAAAGCATAGAACGACTTCTAATGCCAGAACAAAGCACAAAATAAGGGTTTTCAGTACTTGCACCTATGATAATACAACGATAATTCTCCATAGGAATGAGTAACATTTCTTGCTGAGTTTTATTAAGACGATGAATTTCATCGATAAAAATTAAAGGCTTATAAAGGCTATTTTTATATCGATCAAGTATGCTTCTAAGCTCTTCAAGCTTAAAATTTCCCCCATCAAATTCATAAAAATCCAATCCAAAATCTTTTGCTATCGCCCTTGCAAAAGTTGTTTTTCCGCATCCTGCCACACCATAAAATAAACTATGAGGTAGTTTTTGCATAGTGATAAATTTTTTAAATATTTCAACAAGGTCTTTTTGACCTATAATTTCATCTAATTTTTTAGGACGAAATTCTAACGCTAAACTCATCAGTTTAAATCTATGTGAGAAAATTGATTATCATTAATCTTAAGTTGAGGATTTGAAAGATTATCATAGGATAAATTCATAATAAATAAATCGTTATTTTTAATAAAATACTGATTTAATCCTCCAAAAAATTGTCCCCAAGAAAATAATTTATCCGGTTCTTCTGTGCTAGAAATTTGAATATTAGCTTTATCATTTTTGTCCGATATAAAAACATTACCATCAATATCTATATTTTGATTGTCTTTATAAAGAGTTAAATCAATAATATCAAATTTTAATCCTTCTTTGGCAATAAAATTGATATCAAATTTATCATAAGAATTTCTAGCTATTTCATCCCAAATAATATCAAAATCAATTTTATCAAAATTCAAATTTTGATAAAGTTTTGAATTCATATCAAGAACAATATCATCTGCTTTACCTTGAAAATGAACTTTTAATTTATCCTTACCTTGAAAATGAAATGTATTTTTGCTATAAAATGAAGCTATTTTATTGTTATTAAACGCAAAAGAGTGAAATTGTAATTCTTCAACACCCTCTTTAGGTTGCAATAAATCACTTAAAGGCACAGGATGATTAAAATGTTGCTTATAGTTGAAATTTTGCATAGAAAGTTTTGAGTAAAATTGTGCAAATTGTGCTTCATCCACCTTAAAACAAATGTCTTTAGCTTGCATATTTTTATTTGTTAAAATGGAAATGGAAGCATTTTTTAACAAAGTATCCCCACCTTCATTGCTTAAATTAATATCTTGAAATTTAAGTCTTAGATTGAAACCTTTTTGCTCGCTTGTTATTATAAAATTAGCCAATTCTTTATCTTTTAAATATTGATCTAAAAAATAAAAAGGATTGCTTAAATTTCCTTGTGCAATATATTTTGAAAAATAGTTGTTGTTAAAAATTATACTGATTTTAGTTTCGAAATTTAAATTGAATTTGTCTTTTATGATAAAATCTGCTTTAGAGTGCAAAAAGCCTTTTTTGAAATTTAAATCCGTAATTTCATAATGAGAATTTTTATTATTTGTAAGATTATTTAAAATATTTTCATTTATATAGCCCATGTAAAAAATATGAATAATAAATACAAACCCTATTATAATAGGAATTATTAGCCATTTTTTCAAAATATCTTTCCTTGATAAATTTCAATAGCTATTTTACAAATTCCTTGTTAAAAAAAGTTTAAAAATGTTAAAAAAGAG
>NZ_JACHTO010000045.1:0-4261 GCF_020135895.1 Campylobacter sp. 2457A
TAGAATATAAAGACTTAGCATTAGACACTATAAAAACTCAAGAAATCACGCAACTTAGTAAATCACAAGCTAATATTATTTTATGAAAATATATAACTTATATTTGGCTAGATATAAGGTATGTTTGCTAAATACAAAAGAAAAATGATACGTTCTGATATTAAAAAATATAAAGAATTATGAGAAAAACGAGGTTGCTAATATATAAATATATGAAACTTTATAAATATGTCAGAATGCGCTAGGTTAGCTATTCTACAGATTTAAGTAAAGGTATGTTTAAAAAATATAAAAACAAATTGAGAGGGTTTAATAAATTCTAGAATTCTTTAGTTAATCTTTTAACATTTATTCTTATATTTTTCTTTTTTGTTTTTATATTTTCTATTATTTTATATTTTATCTTTAAAATTTTTTTAAATTAAAAAATAAAACAAAAACTATAAATTTAAAACAATATTTAAAAAACTTGCTTTATTTTTTTTACCTGTATATCTTTTATTATTCTTAGCAAAATATATGGATCCTTAGTATTATGAGTTTAAGAGGTTGTGTAAAGATATAGATAATAAAGTAATAATTTATAATAAAACTTATTGCGAAATATTTAACAATAGAGAAAAAGGAAATACAATGCATGATGAAAAAGGAGAATTCTTTTTTAATCAAAAAATAAATAAAAAAATATATTTTGATTTTAAAAAAATCAAAAAGCATTAATGTATTGCAAAAAATAAATTTACTTTAAAAGAAGTTACATTTGAAGATTATTATGATGATATTCATTATTTAACGCATTTATCCTATATTTATGATAATTATGGTATATTCTTAAGAGGTGATGAGGGTGCTGGATTATATTTTAGATATGAAGAAGTATTATATTGTGAGGATATTGACAAAAATTTAAGAAATGATGATTAGCAAGTTGAAACTTTGGAATAATAAATGCCTAAAAACATTAAAATACAAGAAGCTAAATTAGACTTAATTGCTAAATTTTTAGATTATGCTAATGTTGCAGATGCTAGTTATGCGATGTTGCAATATGTTTTTAAAGGTATAATTAAATATAAAGATAATAATAACAATGAATTAGAAGAAAAAGTAGATACCCAAAAACTAGGCGACAAACATAATAATCAAAATTCTACCTATGCAAGAGCTATACAAGCGCGTTTTGAACAAAGTAAAATAATGAGAATAGAACCTAGATGCTGCATTTCTCTTATAAATACTTGTTTTGGCAGTAAAGAAATAAAATTAAATAATAATATTAGCAAAACAGAGAAAGCATTAAAATTATTTGGAGTTAATCCTAATGATTTACAAAATAATTTAAAACTTGAGAATAATAATTATATTGCACGATTTAGATATGATACCAAGAGAATAAAAGCTCAGTTAAATATTAAAATGGATTTTGGAAAAAAACATAATAGAAGTCAATGAATTAGGTTCAATTTGGTATGATTGGAGACCTATAATATTAGGCAATGAGGGTAATATGGATTTTAGAGTTATGTGGGATAATTATATTACCTGTGGTAATATTTATATTAGAGAGATGCCAGAATGTTTTAAAGATAATAAGTTTATCTGTAATTTTAAGGAGGCAAAATGACAAATAAAGAGATAGTTGAAAAACTACGGGATAACGCTGAGTTAGCTTGGGCTAGTTATGGTTACTTTCATCTAACAGATTCTAAGATATTAAAATGAAAAAGTTTCTTACACCTAAAAAAATTCTTTTAGCTTTTATATTATGTAGCGGAATTTATTTTATAGGTATTCCTCTTGGTTTTGTACCATTTTGGTGGATACAACCTAATTATTGGGAATTTAGGAAACTATGCAAGATTAATGATTTACCAAATAGTGAGGAAAAATACAATAAAATTTTGGGATATTTTGGATTAAAACTGGGAGATAAATATGTCTTTCTTAAAAACACAACATACAAAAATAGTATAGTGTTGCGTGCTTATACAGACTTGAAAGATAATAATAATGAAGTTTTTTCTATGGATAATATTGCTAATATTGAATTTTCTCCGAGTTGGATTGTCTATTATCCTCAAATATTTGGTAATGAAGGCAATATGGATTTTAGAATAAATTGGAAAACTTCTGTAGAATGTAGGTATTTCAAAAGAGATTTACTTTTTAGGAGCAAATAATGAATAATAAAGAGCAAATCAAGAAACTTTGCGATAATGCAGAATTAGCTTGGGCATCGTATGGGTATTTTCATTTTAAGGGGAAAAGTTTTAAAAATAGTGATAAAATTATTACCATGCAAAACATACTCGATATTACCTATAAAGGTTACAAAGTTAAAGATACGGGTTGGATATTTAATGATGAACTCGATGGCGACTTTGGTAAAGAACAAGCCAAACAATTCTTTTCTCGCTATGATTTATTAAAACATTGCCCCAATACAGATTCAGGTTTCTCTGCTACTTTATTTGGAGAAAAAAGAAAACAAATTGATAGTAAAACAAAAGAAAAAAGCTATACAAGTGAATATGGCTATATCGATTATATTTTAGCCATTAGAGGAACAGAAATGAGTTCTTTTAAAGATTTGTTTGTAGCTGATGCTTCTTTAGCTGTAGGCTCTATACCCAAAGCTCAATATGATGATATGATAAACTTTTATGAAACTTGTATTAAAGATTATCCACAAATCAAAGAAAAAGATTCTCTTACCATTACAGGACACTCTCTTGGAGGCTGTCTTGCACAACTCTTTGCTTTAAGTATCTGTGATGATAAGAATAGAAATAATATCAAAGCTTTATATACTTATAATGCACCTGGAGCTAGAAAGATAGCACCTCCTTATGATTATATAGTAAAACTCTTTATATTTTACAGCAAAGAACAACAAGAAAGATTTGTAAAAGAAGAAATAGAAAATATAGTAAATAGAGCAAGAGATTTAGGCAAAAATGATGCTTCATTAGAGAGTAAGATACGAAAGATATTACACAAGATAATCCAAGAGAAACATAGTCAATACTATGGGATAACAATGAGTGTTTCTACTAATATAACAATGATGCCACTTGATATTAATGCTATCCCTATTTTAGCAGATATTGCACCATATTATAGACAACTTGCTTATAATTATTGGCAACATTTTAAAGAAGATAGGAGAACACCTCAAAATTTTGAACTTAAAGGAGATGAAAGATATATATATATATAAACTCTCAATTCAAGATTCCATACATCATTGTGAATCAAGTAAAAATGAATGCAAAAATGAATGGTATATCGGCTCTCCTATATCAAAATTAGGGATTAAGCTAGGATTACATCAAGATAATCAATATAGCGATACAATACTGCTTCATGCAATCAATACAAGCTCTGGAATAACAGGGGAACACTCCATCATCCCTCTTACTCGAACTCTTTATTTTTATTCTTATCTTTTAGAGCTTAAAGAAAATGAAGATAAAATAATAAAAAATAATTCTTTAAAAGAAAGTTTGGAAAATTTAAATCATTTTATGAAAAATATTCAAATTTATACAGAAACTTTTGTGTTAAAGAATAATGATATTAATAATAAAAATTTTGCTCATAAAAATGGACCTCTTGGACTTTTTAGAAGCTCCCCAGAAAAAATCAATCATTTTGAATACTTTCTTTCATTAATAGCCACTATAATGCAAGAAACAAATGATATTTTGCAAGAGGTTGGAGATAGTTATTATACAAGTTATAACGCTCCTATCATTAGTCAAACAAAAATCATAGATTTTATTTTAAATGCACAAGAAAAAGAAAAATATATTTTAATTCTTGATAAAAATGATTTTAATAAATACAGAAAAGATTGTTCCTTTGTTAATAATCAAGAAAATTTAGCCCATAAAATTGCCATTGGGGAATTTAGAATTTTTATTGTAGTTTATAAAGATATGAAATGTCTTGAAAATATTAACAATATAGCAAAAATATACGGATATAATTCAAAAATTTATAAAATAAAAGATCAAATTTGGGATGAGCGGTATTTAGGTGGAGTTTGTAAAATATCACAAGCTTTATATTTTAGTGGAAAAGCTAAAATAGGCATCAATTAAGGAAAATTATGGCAAGTAGAGATTTTTTATATTCTATCCACAAAGATAAAAAAAGTATTTATTTATTTTGTGAAAATAAAAGCATAATTGATTGTCAAAGTATTTATGAAGAACTTTATAAATTAGAAGCAACAACAGATTTTACTTTTGAAGAG
>NZ_JACHTO010000046.1:0-4066 GCF_020135895.1 Campylobacter sp. 2457A
TTAATTTTATCATCTTTGTGTAATAAATTTATTTTTTATAAAAAAATATACTTTAAATAATTATTTTTTATCAGTCAAGATAAATTTTTATTCTTATGAGTAAATAATTAAATATGTTTGCAAGACTTTGAAAATATTTTGTTTGATTTGTTTTTTAAATTTTGAAAGATATTTAAAGTTTTAATTGCATTGTCGTTGCTTTTTAAGAAAAATATTTTTAATAATTTTTATAAAAATATCTAAAGCGATTTTAATTTTTATTTGCGCTTAAAATATTGTGCATAATCAAAAGGTCGCTCTTTTAACTTAAAATAAAATTTATTATGAAGTTGATTTGTAATATTTAAAGTTTTTTGAAGTGTTCCTGAAGAATATTTCAAAGCACCATTATATATCATTTCTTCTTTTTGTAAATAACCCACAGCATACTCCAAAGGGGAAATATTTGAGAAAAATAATTCAATAAGATTGAAATTTAAATTATTATCTGCTTCTGTATATAAAGAGTGGTTATCATACATTTTATAAGCAGCTAGGTTGAAGAATAAATTATTTTTATCTTGATACAAGCCTATATCATAAGCAATGATAAATTGTCTTAAACTCCATACAAGATAAGAATAAAATAAATCATCATTAAAATCTATTATTTCATAGTCATTTTCTTGCACCATTTTATCTAATATTGAAATTAATGTAAGTTTGCTTAAACTTGTGTTTTGAACATTATAAATCTTAATGCCTTGAGATTGGTTAATTTCATTAATATAAGAATTGAGAAAATTAATATTATCATTGTACAATTTTAAAAAATATTTTTTTACTTCTATGTTATTTATAATTTCATCGGGATTATTTTTAAAATAAAAATCTTTAATTCCCTGAAAGCAGTTTTCATCAATATTAAACGCTTGAAAGATGATATTTTTTTTCTCAAATATAATTTTACCTAAATAGATACCGACCTCAAATTTGAATTTTTTCTTGAGATTATATTCTTTTTTTAAGTATTCTTCATCAAGTCCTTTTATACTCATATCACTTTGCAAACCTAAATAAATAGTTTTATCTTCTCTTATATTGGAGATATAATCTTTAAGCGGTATTTTTAAAATTTTCATTATTTTCCTTACTATAAATTTCTACCTATAAAGGTTTCTACATATCTTGGATCTCTTTCGTTGGGTTGAATTTCATAAGCATCTTGCGTGGAGCCTATGTTGCAACCGACTAAATAATTCTCACTAGGATCGCAAATTCTATTAAATTTATCAAAAATAATTTTTTCATTAATATAAGCTTTTTCAGAATAAAAAATATATCTGCCTAAGGCATCCATATTATAACTGTAATGTTTTTCTATATAAAAATGCCTACATTCATGAAAAACTGTTTTTGCAAATTCTTTGAAATAAGCTTTCATAATATATTGATTTAATCTTACTTCGTTATCTTCGTAAGATCCAAAAGATAAAGATCCGCTAGGTTTTTCATTGTAAAATATCACTTTTTCTAAAGGCAAATCAAATCTTTTACAAAGAGTTTGAGTCAATGCTTTTAGGAAATCTTTACATTCTTTAAGATCTCTGTTTTTATTATTTAAAAGATCTGTATGAAATTGATTAAAGCTTTTGCCATCCTTATATTCTGAAGGTAAAATTTCATTAACTATGGTATTAATATATTTAAAATCTCTATCTCGCAAATAAGCCTCTTTATCTTTTTCTGAAACACTTGCCAAAAGTCCTTTATTGACTATATCAAATCTATAATAAATATAAGCAATTTTTCCGGCAAATTGAGGATAAATTCTAAGATAAGTAAAAAAATCTCTTTTTTCTTGGTTTTTTAAACAAGCCCTTAAGAACCAATTTGCTTCCTCAATGCTATTGATAGATTGTTGTCGGTTAAGATGATATATATTTGTATTTTTTAGCTCTTCCCTTGTAAATAGTTCTTTTACTTGATCATCTCTCCCCCAGCCAACTCTAAAACTCATATCTATGATTTTATAAGCGTCGTTTAAGTTAGGAAGTCTTTTAAATTTATTTTTATCTTCATAGGCAAATACCAAAGCATAATATTTATCAAATTCCTCTTCATTGGCTCTTGTTAATGGCAATGAAAATCCTATTTTATTAAATTCTTCTTCCTTTTCTTCATCATCCATTTCCCAGCATTCATGGAAATATTTACTTTCATCTTTTAAAAATTTTACATCTTTAAATTCTAAATTTTCTTTACCCTCTAGGATTCTTTGAAGTCTTTCTTCATTTTGAATTTGAGCTAAAGCCCAAACAATATTTACATCATCTTTTAACCCATGAACTTCATATTCTAAATAAGTCCCTGGTGCAAAATTTGCTTTTTCATCAACAATAATTTCTGCACCTTTTTCAGCGCTTACAATATCTTCATCCTCATCAAGATCCCATTCTGTTGTTTTTATAAATTTAAGCTTCGATTTTTCTTTCTTTGGATACTCCACTTTTAAAGAAACAATCCCTTCTTTTTCACTCCGTATAAATTTAACTTGTTTGCTTAAATTTTCTAACAGCTCACTTTGTGCCATACCTATGCTGCCACTACTGCCAAATTCCCCTCTCTCATTGATACTATAAAGATATAAATTATCCTTAATGATACTTTGTTCTTTTTTATTTTTTTTATCTTTTTTATTTTGATCTTCTTTAGTTTTTACTTCTTTTGAAGTTTTAGAACATTCTTTATCCGTATATAATCTTACACAATATTTTCCCCAAGTTTGTCCTATCTCAAAAGGATAATCCTTTAAAAAACTAGGTTGTATATCCTTAGCTATTTCGTTTATTTTTAAATAATACATTCCTTCAGGTAAAGTTCCAAACCTATCTTGAATACTTTCATCATCATAATAAAAATAAGCTTTCCCGCTTTTGCTATTGTTATTTGGATAAAAATAATTTGCAATTTGTTTTTTACTTCTTTTTTCATTATCTGCTTTAGCTGTGCCACTTCTTGCTATATAAGAGTTGATTAAATCATTACCTTTATAATGATAAACATTAAATCCATCATAAACTAAATGATCTTTAGCTTTAAATTTAAGTATCAGTCCAATTTTATGTTCAGTATAATTGTTAAATATTCTTTTAGCATTTTGTATAGGAGTAGGAAAATAAGCTTCTTCTTCATCAAGTTTTACTTTAAAACTATAGCAATCACTAAAATACTTTTCTTTATCAAATCTTATTTTACCTTTTTCATCACTGCGTCTTTTTAGATTAACCACTCTTAAAGCTTCATCATGTTTAAAACCTTTGATAATGATTTTAGCATTAGCAATGGGTTTATTGTATTCATCTTTTAAATATAGAGTGATAAATTGAGGTTCTTTAGCATTGGATGAGGATTCATCTAAAGGTTCTTTTGAAAGTTTGTTAAAGCTTGTATCCTTATAAACAATTCCTTTCTTAAGTTCTTTAAGTTCTAATTTAATATTTAAACTTTCTTCTAATAAGGAATAATTTTTAATCTTTGCATTGTAATAATCATATTTTATATTTAAATCTTTTAAAGAATTTAAATCTTCTTTATCATATTTAAAATAATAAATTAAATTTTCTTTTTTATCTTCAAATGAAAATGGATTATTTTCACAAGCTCCTAAAAGAAGTTTTTCATAGAAAAACACCCTTGCGTTTAATTTTTTAAATTTAATATCATATTCTTTTTCTATCATCTTAATATCAAGTAAGCTTTCATCTTTGATAAAGATATCACAATGATTATCATAAATGTGGATTAGATTTGACATAGATGAGGCATTATTTAAAAAGATAATTCTTTTATTTTTATCTTTATTTTCTAAAATGAAATGATTGAGATTTTTAGAATGGGAGGTAAGGTTGTATTCTTGAAAATTTTCTTTATTTTGTTCTAGTATATTTTTATTTTGAATTTGATTAAACGCTATGATGCTTTTATAAAGTTCTTTTCTTGCTTGTAAATAAGTATCTGTAATTTTATTTTTGTGTAATAAGAATATAATATAAAAGCTAGAATTATAAGGAAATTTTTCTCCTAT
>NZ_JACHTO010000047.1:0-3932 GCF_020135895.1 Campylobacter sp. 2457A
TGTTAATATTAGTGATAAGGTGCAAGTTTTAAGCGAAAAAGAAATGGATTATAAAAGTAAAGATAATATCCTTTTTACAAGCAATGAATCTATAGGATTTGAAAGCGATAAAAACACAAGTATGGTAGCTGATAATATCACAACCTATGCTAAAACCACTCATCAGTTAAAAGCTGATAGTGAAGCAACTGTGCAAGTAGGAGAAACTATTATCACCGCAAATCAAAATTGTGTGATTATTAAAGCAGGTGGAGTAGAAGTAGTTATAGACTCTAATGGACTTGTAGTTAAGGGTGGAGAAGTAAGGGCAGAATAGATAAAAGATAAAAATGAGTAGCAACACAGAAATCAAAGAACAAGACACTCAAGATGAAATTATTTTTGAAGAAAAGAAATATATACCTATATTTTTATTTTATGGAATAATACACATTGGACTTTTATGTTTTGTGCTTTATTTGCTTCCTAGGGGATTGAACAATACTACAAATTTTAAAGATTTTATAGTTCTTTCTATTTTTCTTTTTGGGTTGTATGTACTTGCAAAAGAGATCTACCAAGCAGCAAATTTTAAAAGAATTTATATCACAAAAGAAAAACTTGTGATTGAATTTTATTTTGGAAATGAATTAATTTTTCCTTTGGGAACTTTTTTTGTGTATGCTTATACCCCAGTGTATAGTTGGGGAGATATAGTTATACAAACTTTCAAAGGTAGAAGATACAACATTGTAAATCTTGTCGGACGTGAAATAGAAATAAAACATGGTTTTTTTGCAAGAGTTAATGCCATTATAAAACCCCATGTAATGCCTTATTTACTGAGCTTAAGTGATGAAGAATTTGAAAAAATCTTTTCACGTGTAAGCGGAGATTTTAACCTTATTGATACCACTTTCCTTAAAGAGGCGCAAGAATTAAAAAAAGAGAAGAAAGATGAATGAAAGTATTTATGGAAGTTTAGAGTTTTATTCTAAAGAAACTCAAAGCATTCCTAGTGATAAAAGGGATTTAGGCGTATTTGGAGATGTTGCTCCTTATGCTTTAGGTATTGCAGGAGGTTTTGCCACTGAGGCTTTTGAAAGGATGAGTAATGAATAATTCTACTTTGCTTTGGAAAAGTAAGAGAAAATTTTACTTCCTTGCTATTTTGCAATATATTATTTATCTCGCATTAGGTTTTTTTGTGTGTTGATTTTGTTGGTTTGTTTTGCTTAAAGAATCTTTGTAGTATGGTTTTTTCGCCTTTGGGAGTCTTTATTATGTTTTTGAATTACATAAGGCATTGAATTTTAAATTTATAATTTTAATAGAACAAGGATTAATATTAAAAATGCAGTGGTTTGATACAGAAATTTTTTATCCTTATAGAAGTTTTACAATGCGTTATGACATTGCCTATGGAATAAGATTTTTTGAAAGAATAAAAATACGAAATATAAAACATATAAGAAAAGAATTTATTTTTCCTTGTGGTGTGGATTCTTTTGGTAGCTTTGAAAACAATCATATATTTAAAGAATTATGCACAAAATATACACAAAAAGCTTTAGAGACTATGAATTTAGAAGAAAAAGTAAATCTTTATAAGCTTTATCAAGCAAATATAGAAATATTTTTTAATCAAGAAATAGATCGCAATGTTTTTATTATTGATTTCTCCCCTTATATACAAGAGATTAAAACTTATTTAAAGGATAAAAATGAGTAGCAACACAGAAATCAAAGAACAAGACACTCAAGATGAAATTATTTTTGAAGAAAAGAAATATATACCTTCATTTTTATATTATGGGATAGTATATACTGGATTTTTATGTTTTTTTCTTTATTTGTCTCCTAGATTATTTGACAAAGAAATTAATTATAAATGGTTTATAGGTTTTATTGTATATCTTTATTTCTTGTATATGTGTATAAGTCTTATTTATAAAGCAGCAAATTTTAAAAAAATTTATATCACAAAAGAAAAACTTGTGATTGAATTCTATTTGAGGAATGATTTAATTTTTCCTTTAGGAGCTTTTTTTGTGTATTCTTATGAACCATCACGTGCTTTGTTGGGAGATATAGTTATACAAACTTTCAAAGGTAAAAGATACCACATTAAAAATCTTATCAAGCATGAAATAGAACCAAAAAATAATTTTTTTGCAAGAGTTAATGTCATTATAAAACCTTATGTAATGCCTTATTTGTTAAGCTTAAGTGATGAAGAATTTGAAAAAACCATTTCATTTGTAACCGGTTTTTATGACATTAAAACCACTTTCCTTAAAGAAGCAATAGAACTCAGAAAAGAGAAAAAAGATGTATATTGATAACAATTATAAATTATATCTTGAAAAATATATAGGAAAAAACCTAATATTAGAATCTGGGAGTTATGTTATCGGTATAGAGTCCAGTTTTTATCAAGGTATAACAATGAAAATTCTTTTATTAGATTGTAATGGCAAGGAATTATATGGTTTTATTGAATCCGCTAATACAAATTTTAATGAGCTTGCAAATTTTACAAAAAGTCATCTTATAAATTATCTTATTGGTTGCGAGAATATTAAATATCTTAAATTTACTGCTATCTATGGACTATTTCAACTTGAGCAGTATTACAATATAGATCTTAAAGAAATCGATAAGATAAGATTGGATAAAAAATGAGTATAGAAAATAACAACACGGAAATCAAAGAACAAGACGCGCGAGATGAAATTATTTGGGAGTTAAAACATAAAAAAACATTTGCTTTCTTTTGGTCTTGGATTGCTAGAATAGGATATTTAATAGTAGGCATATCGTTTATTGTAATTGCTTTGGAAAAATTTTTAAATAAAAATAATAATGGTTGGCTAATTAGTGCCATTCTTGCAATACTTATAATATTATGGTTTTTACAAAGCCCATTAATGTTATATAAGACACTAAATTTAAAGAAAATGTTCATAAAAAATGATAATTTAATATTGCAAAAATATATCGGCAAGGATATTAAAATAACATTAGGAAGTTTTTATGTCGATATTAGTTCTCCTGTTTTGTTTTCGGTGTTATTAGCGTGCGATAATGTGAGTATTATCGATTTTGATGGAAAAATAATTTATAATTTAGAGCTTATTGAAGATAATATAGAAAATCTTGATAAATTTTATAATATTTTAAAACCTTTTATTGCTGATTTTTTATCATCTTTAGATAAAGAAAGTTTTCATAATATACGTAATACTTTATTGTTTTTAATACACGATTCTCACACAAATTTTTATCAAAATAAAAATCAAATTGATCTTGACAAAATAGAAAAACTAAGAAAGGATAGAGAATTTGGAAAATAAGCAGCAAGTATATTCGCCTTATATAGCTTTGGAATTTTATTCTTATCAGCAAGAATTTACACAGATGCCTATTGATCGAAGGGATTTGGGTAATATGGGAACTTTTATCAATTATTCTATGATTATAGCAGGAGCTGGTTCAGGTGAATTACTGAATGACTATATGAGAGCGCAAGGTATTTCAAATACGATTAATGAATTTTACAAATATAAACTTATGGGTAATTTTGGTATTTTTTCTTATTTATTTAAAAAAGCAGAAGGTAAAGATAATGAAAGAGCCATTAAAGAAGTTGTTTTTGAAACTGGTGTTGGTATGTTAGCCACACATAAGATTACAAAGCAACTTGCCACTAGAGTAGCAACAAGGTTTAGTATTACTATGGCTGGGAGAATACTAGGAGGTTATGCTGGTTCTTTAGTCCCCGTGGCTGGGACAATAGTAGGTGCGGTAGTTGGAGGATGGATTGCTGGAAAGATTGAGGAATGGTGGTTTTCTGATGAGGATCAAGCTTTAGCAGAAGCTAAAGCTGAAAATGAGAGAATAAGAAAATTAGAAGAAGCTTATTTTTTAAAAATCAATCGTATCATCAATTA
>NZ_JACHTO010000048.1:0-3487 GCF_020135895.1 Campylobacter sp. 2457A
ATGTTCTTTTACTTACCAATGTTAAAAGTCACAAGCAAGTTTTAAAAACAATTTTACTGAACTTGTTAAAGAATAAAACTTCACTGTCTTTTTCTTTAAAAAGCTAAATAAAGATTTTAAAGAATAAGTTTTAAACTTCACAGCTTATATTTATTGCTTAATATAAGTGTTTAAATGCTTTCCGTCTTAAGACAGATATAATAAAGAAGTCTTATTGTAAAAACTTTAACAAGGAAGTGATGCGTTTTAGAATCAACTAAAAAAAGGTAAAAAAGGTAAGCTACTAAGAGCGAATGGTGGATGCCTTGACTGGTAAAGGCGATGAAGGACGTACTAGACTGCGATAAGCTACGGGGAGCTGTCAAGAAGCTTTGATCCGTAGATTTCCGAATGGGGCAACCCAATGTATAGAGATATACATTACCTAATATAGGAGCGAACGAGGGGAATTGAAACATCTTAGTACCCTCAGGAAAAGAAATCAATAGAGATTGCGTCAGTAGCGGCGAGCGAAAGCGTAAGAGGGCAAACCCAATGCTTGCATTGGGGGTTGTAGGACTGCAATGTGCAATAAGTGAAGTTAGCAGAACACTCTGGAAAGTGTAGCCATAGAGGGTGATAGTCCCGTATGCGAAAACCGAACTTTAGCTAGCAGTATCCTGAGTAGGGCGAAACACGTGGAATTTTGTCTGAAGCTGGGTCGACCACGATCCAACCCTAAATACTAATACCAGATCGATAGTGCACAAGTACCGTGAGGGAAAGGTGAAAAGAACTGAGGTGATCAGAGTGAAATAGAACCTGAAACCATTTGCTTACAATCATTCAGAGCACTATGTAGCAATACAGTGTGATGGACTGCCTTTTGCATAATGAGCCTGCGAGTTGTGGTGTCTGGCAAGGTTAAGCACACGCGAAGCCGTAGCGAAAGCGAGTCTGAATAGGGCACTTAGTCAGATGCTGCAGACCCGAAACGAAGTGATCTATCCATGAGCAAGTTGAAGCTAGTGTAAGAACTAGTGGAGGACTGAACCCATAGGCGTTGAAAAGCCCCGGGATGACTTGTGGATAGGGGTGAAAGGCCAATCAAACTTCGTGATAGCTGGTTCTCTCCGAAATATATTTAGGTATAGCGTTGTGTCGTAGTATAAGGGGGTAGAGCACTGAATGGGCTAGGGCATACACCAATGTACCAAACCCTATCAAACTCCGAATACCTTATATGTAATCACAGCAGTCAGGCGGCGAGTGATAAAATCCGTCGTCAAGAGGGAAACAACCCAGACTACCAGCTAAGGTCCCTAAATCTTACTTAAGTGGAAAACGATGTGAAGTTACTTAAACAACCAGGAGGTTGGCTTAGAAGCAGCCATCCTTTAAAGAAAGCGTAATAGCTCACTGGTCTAGTGATTTTGCGCGGAAAATATAACGGGGCTAAAGTAAGTACCGAAGCTGTAGACTTGACTTTGTCAAGTGGTAGGAGAGCGTTCTATTTGCGTCGAAGGTATACCGGTAAGGAGTGCTGGAGCGAATAGAAGTGAGCATGCAGGCATGAGTAGCGATAATTAATGTGAGAATCATTAACGCCGTAAACCCAAGGTTTCCTACGCGATGCTCGTCATCGTAGGGTTAGTCGGGTCCTAAGCCGAGTCCGAAAGGGGTAGGTGATGGCAAATTGGTTAATATTCCAATACCAACATTAGTGTGCGATGGAAGGACGCTTAGGGCTAAGCAAGCTAGCGGATGGAAGTGCTAGTCGAAGGTTGTAGGAGCTTATACAGGCAAATCCGTATAAGAATACTCCGAGAACTGACAGGCTTTTTGAAGTCTTCGGATGGATAGAAGAATTGCTGATGCCGTCGAGCCAAGAAAAGTTTCTAAGTTTAGCTAATGTTGCCCGTACCGTAAACCGACACAGGTGGGTGGGATGAGTATTCTAAGGCGCGTGGAAGAACTCTCTTTAAGGAACTCTGCAAAATAGCACCGTATCTTCGGTATAAGGTGTGGTTCGCTTCGTACTAGGATTTACTCCGAAAGCGAAGAAACTTACAACAAAGAGTCCCTCCCGACTGTTTACCAAAAACACAGCACTCTGCTAACTCGTAAGAGGATGTATAGGGTGTGACGCCTGCCCGGTGCTCGAAGGTTAATTGATGGGGTTAGCATTAGCGAAGCTCTTGATCGAAGCCCGAGTAAACGGCGGCCGTAACTATAACGGTCCTAAGGTAGCGAAATTCCTTGTCGGTTAAATACCGACCTGCATGAATGGCGTAACGAGATGGGAGCTGTCTCAAAGAGGGATCCAGTGAAATTGTAGTGGAGGTGAAAATTCCTCCTACCCGCGGCAAGACGGAAAGACCCCGTGGACCTTTACTACAGCTTGACACTGCTATTTGGATAAGAATGTGCAGGATAGGTGGGAGGCTTTGAGTATATGACGCCAGTTGTATATGAGCCATTGTTGAGATACCACTCTTTCTTATTTGGGTAGCTAACCAGCTTGAGTTATCCTCAAGTGGGACAATGTCTGGTGGGTAGTTTGACTGGGGCGGTCGCCTCCCAAATAATAACGGAGGCTTACAAAGGTTGGCTCAAAACGGTTGGAAATCGTTTGTAGAGTATAAAGGTATAAGCCAGCTTAACTGCAAGACATACAAGTCAAGCAGAGACGAAAGTCGGTCTTAGTGATCCGGTGGTTCTGTGTGGAAGGGCCATCGCTCAAAGGATAAAAGGTACCCCGGGGATAACAGGCTGATCTCCCCCAAGAGCTCACATCGACGGGGAGGTTTGGCACCTCGATGTCGGCTCATCGCATCCTGGGGCTGGAGCAGGTCCCAAGGGTATGGCTGTTCGCCATTTAAAGCGGTACGCGAGCTGGGTTCAGAACGTCGTGAGACAGTTCGGTCCCTATCTGCCGTGGGCGTAAGAAGATTGAAGAGATTTGACCCTAGTACGAGAGGACCGGGTTGAACAAACCACTGGTGTAGCTGTTGTTCTGCCAAGAGCATCGCAGCGTAGCTAAGTTTGGAAAGGATAAACGCTGAAAGCATCTAAGCGTGAAGCCAACTCTAAGATGAATCTTCTCTAAGCTCTCTAGAAGACTACTAGTTTGATAGGCTGGGTGTGTAATAGATGAAAGTCTTTTAGCTGACCAGTACTAATAGAGCGTTTGGCTTATCTTTTTAATAAGCATCACTTCCTTGTTAAGGTTTTTTACCTTAAAAAGAAAGTAAAGGTTTTTAACTTGCTTTTAACATTGTTTTTTAAGTATTCATCAAAGAATATTTAAATAACAATGTCCGTGATTATACAGATGTGGAAACGCCTTGCTCCATCCCGAACCAAGAAGCTAAGCACATCGTGGGTGATGATACTACGCCTTACTGGCAGGGGGAAAGTAGCTCATTGCGGACTTGTTAATTATTCTACTTCTTATTTTAATCTTCTTAGAGTATTTAATCTTTTTAATATAAAATAGTTTAGTTAA
>NZ_JACHTO010000049.1:0-3417 GCF_020135895.1 Campylobacter sp. 2457A
AAAAAGGCTATTTAATTTGATAGATTCCTTTCAAACAATTATTCATTTTTTCAATTATATTTAAGAGATTCTATAATAAGTATCTGCGTATTTAAATATCAAAAATACAAATATCCAAGAATTAATAAAATCTTATAAAAATAATTTTTTACTATTATATAATTGATAAGCGTTTATTCTAAATCAAAAAAATAAGAAAATATTAAATATAGCCATGAAATAAGAAATTATAGTGAGTTTTAGATTAAATGTAGAACTTTATTCAGCATGTTTAGCTGCAAATTTATGTAGTGCAAGAATAAGATGCATAATGTGGAGAGATAAGATGTTATACAATTTGTCAATTTTCAATATTTAATTATATTAAATTTTGTATTTAGAAGTTAATTATGAAAAAAATCTAGATTTTGATTTAAAAAACGCAATTTATAAAATTTATTGATACAGAAGGTAACATAAATTAAAAATTTAGTCAAAATGTTTATTTGAACTTATGAAAATAAATATTGTTTTACAAAATTTTACTTATTATAAAATAAAAAAGGAAATTGAATGAAAGAAGAATATATTTTTATAGGAGTTGATATAGGTACGACAGGCGTTAGAGCTGCTGCTTATGAAAAAAATGGAACTCTTTTTTATTATGCAGATGAATATTATTCTATTGAAATGCCTAGGCCAAATTATGCAGAACAAAATCATGAATTGATTTTTAATAAAACTAAAAAAGTTATAAAAGAGGTGGCGAATAAACTCTTATATCTTAGAAAAAAACCTTTCGGAATATCTTTAAGTGTAGCCATGCATAGTTTTGCTTTAGCTAAAAAAGATAAATTTTTAAGCAATATGTTAATTTGGGCTGATGGCAGAGCTAGTAAGCTTGTAAAAGATTACAAAGCAAAGAGTGACAATATAAAATATTTTTATGATAAAACTTGCTGTCCTCCTCATTCTTGTTATCCATATTTTAAGATGCTTTACTTTAAACAAAATTATGAAAATTTAGATTTTGATAGAGTTTATTCCTTAAAAGATTATATCTTTGAACAATTAACTGGTTTTTGGTGTATAGATAAATCTTGTGCCTGCGCGAGTGGGTTTTATAATGCGAATGATTTAAATTGGGATGATGATTTACTTTATAGCTTGGGTTTAAAAAAAGAAAATTTACCAGAAGTAAAAGATACTATTTTTAACTTAGGTTTAAAAGAAGAAATTGCAAAAGAGTTAAATCTAGCACCAGGTTTGCCAGTAGTAATAGGATCAAGTGATGGAGTTTTAGTAAATTTGGGTATAAGTTGTTTTAAAGAGGGACAAATGAGTGCTACTATAGGTACTAGTGGAGCTTTGAGGCTTATTAGCAACGGAGTTAAAAAGGATTCAAGTGCTAGAACTTGGTGTTACAATCTCTTAGATGATACTTGGGTAGTTGGAGGAGCTATAAATAATGGCGGAATAGTGCTTAAGTGGCTAAGGGATAAGATTTGTCATTATAGCACAAGTAATCTTGAAAATATAGATATAGATGCCTATGAGTTAATGAGTTTAAAAGCTTCAAAGGTAGCAGTGGGTAGCGAAGGACTTTTAGCTTTACCTTTTTTTACTGGAGAAAGGGCACCTCATTGGAATAGTGAATTAAAGGGTATGTTTTTTGGTTTAGGTTTAAATCATAGTAGATCTCATATGATAAGAGCTGTTATGGAAGGAATTTGCTATGGGCTAAAAAGTATTTATAACCCTCTTTCAAGCTTTAAAGAGCCTACTAGCATAAAAGTGAGTGGAAGTTTTACTAAATCTAGTGTTTGGATTCAAATTTTAGCAGATATTTTAAATAGAGATATAATACTACCTAAAAATAGCGAAGGTGCTGCTTATGGAGCAGCTATTTTAGGTTTTATATCATTAGGTTTGATAGATAATTTAGATGATTTAGAAGAATTAGAAGGTGAGAGAATTTTTCATGCACAGAGTGAAAATTTTGATCTTTATAACAGAATTTTTAAAATTTATGAAAATTTATATTCAAAATTACAAGATGAATTTGCACAGATTTACGAAATAGGGGAAAATAAAATATGAATTTAATTTTTATAGATTTGCTAATACTTATAATCGGAATAATATTTTTATTTTTAGTTATAGTAAAATTTAAACTTAATAGTTTTTTATCTCTACTTCTAACTTCAATTTTTATAGGCTTAGCTCTAGGCATGGATATACAAAAGATATCAGATACTATTACAAAAGGTCTAGGGGAGACTTTAGGTGGACTTGCTATAATACTTAGCATAGGATCTATGCTTGGAAAATTAATGGCTGATAGCGGTGCAGCTAGAAAAATAGCAATAAGTGTTATAAATAGTTTTGGAGCACAGAATATAAGATGGAGTGTTTGTATAGCTAGTTTTTTAGTAGGTTTCGCACTTTTTTATGAGGTAGGTTTTATACTTTTAATACCTATTGTTTTTACTATAGCAAATGAACTTAAAATAAATCCTTTGGAAGCCGGAATACCTATGGTTGCAGCTTTATCTGTAACACACGGCTTTTTACCTCCTCATCCAGGACCTGTTATGATAGCGGATACTTTAAAGGCTGATTTGGGATTAACCTTGTTTTATGGTTGCATTGTGGCAACTCCTGTTTTTATAGTTGCAGGACCTATTTTTTATAGTTTTGTAAGAAATATAAAAGGGAGAGAGGTAACTTCTTTTGAGAATCAAGATTTAGACAATTTACCTTCATTTTTTACCAGTGTTATAAGTGCATTAATACCAGTTATTTTAATGCTTTTGGCTACTTTTTTAAAGTTTTTTTCGAATGAATCATTTCATCAAAATTCTATTTATAAAGTGATTGAATTTCTTGGTAGCCCTAATATAGCTCTTTTGTTAGCTATTTTAGTAGCTATTTATATATTGGGTTTAAAAAGAGGAAGGACTATGTCTCAAATTGGTAAGAGTTTAGAAGGAGGAGTAAAAAGCATAGCTATGATTTTGCTTGTCATTGCAGGAGGAGGTGTTTTGAAGCAAATTCTAATAGATAGCGGTTTAAGTTCCCATATATCAGATTTTATCAATAAATCTAGTTTCTCTCCCCTAATAGCTGCTTGGCTGATAGCATCATTACTTAGGATAGCTTTAGGTTCAGCTTCGGTTGCAGCGATAACAACAGCAAGTATAGTTCTTCCGCTTACCACGGTAAGTGGAGTTAATCTGGAGTTAATGGTTTTATCTATAGGTGCTGGCAGTGTTATTTTATCATTACCGAATGACCCAGGTTTTTGGATGTTTAAGGAATTTTTTAATTTGAGTATAAAACAAACCTTGCTAACTTGGAGCTTGCTTGAGACAATCATAGCTGTTTTTGGACTTATAATGGTGCTTATTTTAAATTTATTTGTTTAGTTATTATTTG
>NZ_JACHTO010000050.1:0-3293 GCF_020135895.1 Campylobacter sp. 2457A
TTCTAAAATATTAAAATTAAGAATTTTTGCCCAAGCAAGATCTTTTCCACAATTTATCACAAAAGGATTTCCAACTAAAGATAAAAGTGGAATATCGCTAACACAATCACTATAAGCATAAGAATTTTTCAAATCATAATTATTTAGATTTAATTCCAAAGAAAGTTTATATAATTTTCTTTCTTGCATGGTATGAATTCCATCAATATTACCGGTTAATTTTCCATATCTTTGTTCTAAAGATACTGCTATAATATGTCTTATACCATATATCTTAGCAAATTCCTCTATATAAATTTCCAACCCACCAGATACTATGGCAACAGTATGCCCCTGATCTTGATGATAAAAGAGCCTATCCATTACCTTATGATTAAGATTATGTATCACTTGATTATAAATAAATTCTTTCGCAATTTTTTTAGCTTCCTTAAAATCTAAATCAATCAAAGGTTCATATCTAGGATAAATTAACTTAAGTTTTTCATAATTTTTCCTACGCTCAAAATTCTGTTGTTCTGTATAATTAAAATTATATTTTCCAGCCAAAGGCAAAAAACTATCCAATGTTTGAAAATTGGTTAATGTTTCACAAAAATCAAACAAGGCTAAAATTTCTTTAGACATTATAATCCTTAAAAAATTTAATGTTTTATATTTACAAATTCTTCTATTTTTTTAGAAACCATTTTCATCTGCTCCCTAGTACCAATGCTTATTCTACAATGATCTTTCATAATATGAGAATAATCACGAATAAAAATATTATGATTATATAAAAATTCACAAAAATCCAATGTATAAGAATATTTAATAAAAATAAAATTCGCTTCAGAAGGGTAAAATTTAAAATCCTCGCCTTTAGAAATATTCTTAAATGCATCCGTTAAAAAATTATAAAAAAAATCTTTCGCCAAAACAACTTCTTGAACATAAGCTCGCATATATTCAATATCTTCCAAAGCTGCAAGAGCTGCAATTTGCGATAACATGGCTATACTTTTAGAATTTCTTAATTTTTTCAAAGAATAAATATTTTCAGGATGTGATAAAACATACCCTATTCTAAAACTTGCCAAACCAAAAGCCTTGGAAAAAGTCCTTGTTATAATTAAATTTCTACATAAACAAACTAAATCTTGTAAACTCTTTCCACAAAATTCATAATAAGCCTCATCTATCAAAAACATAACATAAGGATTATTTAAAATCAGTTTTTTAATCATTTCTGTGTTATAAGAATTTCCAGTGGGATTATTTGGATTGCACAAATATAAAAATTTAATTTCTTTTTCTTTTAAAAATCTTTCAAGATTATCAAAATCTAGATTAAAATTTTCATCAAGAAAATAATAAATAGTTTCAATACCAACGCCATTAGCTCTAGCACGGAAATTATCATAAGTTGGCCCAATAATGCAAATTTTATCTTCTTTTTCTAAAAAAACATCAATGATGCTTTCATGTGCAGCATCGGAACTTGCAAAAATTTCTACACATAAAGCATCTTTTTGATTGGCATATTTAGCTAATTTTTCTAATAATACAGTATTATTTGTATTGGGATACCAATTTAAATGTCCTTCGGTTAAATAATGGCTAATTTTACTAAAAACATTTGGAGAAGGTGAGATAGTCGCCTCATTCCAATCCAACTTTAAAACATCTTTTTTCTCAGATAAATTCCAAACTTTATGCGGGATAGAAACATAAGATTTTAACTGCTGTATATTTTTATTTGGCAACATCGCTTAACCTTTTTATTTTCCACAAATCTCCCAACTTCCTATCCCATTCATTTGGTATAAGTTTCTCTCCGGCGGCACCGTGTGTAAAAGTCAATTCTCCCACGTAAATTTTTTGTTCAAACTGATAAAGATCGACTCTAACATAATCAAAAGGCTTAGAAAGCTTTAAAGAAAGATCTAACATGGAATCAAACAATAATGGTTTGGATATTTTTTTTATATTTTCAGTTTCATACATAAAATTAAAAGGGGCTATATCCCAATTGTAATCATATATAGCTCTTTGATAATTATCAAATCGATCTGTTGTAACTTGAATAAAGTTATTGTTTTTATTTTCTTTATCAAAAATATGAAATTTGTAAGTATCTGCTGGTTTGAAGTGTTCATCCAGCAATAGCTCCTCTGCAAAAACCCTCGGTTCAATATCTTTATAATGCCATTCTCTAAAAATATCATAATAGTTCCAATTTAAATGCTTTTTTAACTTTTCCACGCTCTGAGCAAATAAATCAATATCTCTTAGAAATTCTTTTTTATTTTTAACAATAACATAACCCCCACAATCATGATTTGTCTTCAAAACAAAAGATTCTGGCAAAGTGGAATAATCTATATCATACAAATTTTTATAAATTCCATAAAGCTTAGGCAAATATTTACAAGAATTAGTTTTAAAAATTTCATCTTGCAAATCATCAATTTTTTTAAACAAAATCGAATTTTTAGAAAGTATTTCAAAGGCATTGTTTTCATTTTGTAAAACCTGTGAAACATATATTCTCATTTTCAATTTATCTGCTAAAAACGAATACAAATGAGTTCTATCATATAATATTCTATAAACTAATTTTTCATTAAAAGTTTTTGGATTTTTAAAATCCGGAGTATAACCAAAAATATCCTCGTGCCTCCTTAGTAAAAATTCTTCATCTGATAGGTTGTTTTTACTGCTTTTTTTAACTCCTTTTTTATAATTTAAATAAATAGTTTTTATTTTAAAAACAAAAGTAATAGGGTTTTTTATTAAAGCATTTCCGAGCTGATAACTTAAGTGATTTTTAACTTTTAATGCCTCATCGTAATCTTGATACTGATCTAACGAAGGTAATTTTAAATGTGGAAAAAAATTAACAAATGCCTGATAAATTTTTCGATCAATTTGGTGTTTGATAATAATGTAAGGTATTTTTAAAATTTGACTTATTTTTTTGCTTACAATTGCTTTTCCTATTTTATATGAAAGTTGAGATCTTATACGTTCAGCTGCCCCTAAAAAAATTCTCTCTGTAGTTCCATAAAGGCTTAAATAATATTGCTCTGGATTTTTAATGATTAAATTTATTTTTTGAAAATCACTTTTATCAAAAAAAGAAGAACTAAGCTCTCCGTTTTTAATTATTTTTTCAAAATCTTGAGCAAATCTATATAAAAAATTAAGTTTATATTCCTTTGAAATTCTTTCCAGGGTAAAAAGATAGTTTCTGTACCGAAAAAAAGCTACCAGTGGCAAAAAGCGACTTGATATTCTTTTATCCTTAAACA
>NZ_JACHTO010000051.1:0-3054 GCF_020135895.1 Campylobacter sp. 2457A
CTAGAGTTTGAAAAGCTAAATTGATTCATAGCATTGCCCATAACATTATTGATAAAATTTGTTCTTTGGGTGTTTAAAGAGTGATTGGTTCTAAAGAATGCACCCGCTGCACCTGCTTTAAGATTGATTTTCTTTTGTAGCTTTCCATCCGCTCCAATTGTTAAAGAAATTTCACCGCTACCATTGGTTCCTACACTAGCTATTTTATCTTGATCAACTCCAGTAATGAGATCTTGCAAATTATCTAATTGATCTAAGTTAAGATTACCTTGATCAACGGTAATTTTATCTACATTAACTTTATCTTTATCACTTCCGCCTACTACAACAGTTTCTAATTTACCATCGCTGCCTGTAGAAACAACCCAATCTTTAATCACCACATTGCCACTATCATTTTTTATAGTGCATTTTCCATCTTTGCCAACGCTACCTTGATTTGTGATAACTAGATTTCCGCCGCCACTATTGACTATACCACCATTTATAGTAGCACCTTCGCCATTAGAAATTTCAAGTTCTTTGTTGCCATTATTGGTAATATTTCCTGAGATAACCCCACTACCTTGATTGACTATACCGCCAGCTATGCTACCACCATTTTCTATTGTGATGCCGCCATTGCCGCTATTACCACCACCTATAGTTCCTTCGTTGATTATACCACCATTGCCGCCTATAAGTGTCCCTTTGATGTTGATATTAGAATTGATGATCTTGCCACCACCTATATAAATTGCAGCATTACCACCTTTGATCATGGCGTCACTTTCTACTTCTATACCTTCAACTTTTACTTCTTTATCGGTACCATCTATATTGATACCATTTTTACCAGCTATGATTTGTCCGTTATCCTTAAGACAAATTTTACCCACATCGATAAGATCGCCAGAATCTTCTACTTCGTAAAAACTTATACCGTTAAGTTCGGCTTGTACTAAACCTTTGTTGATAAAAGTTCCTATTTTATTACCAGTTTCCACCATGATACCATTGCTAGCGCTGATGATTTTTCCATCAGTCTCATTGATAAAAGTTTTTATTAAGCTTTGGCCTGCTGTTTCTCCTGTGTTAATAGGATCTTTTAAACTTACAAGGCTTACAGCACCTGCATAGATGCTGTTTGAATTTGATTCTATGGTGCCTTTGTTTGTAAGTGTTTCAATAGTTGCTTCACCATCGATACGAATTCCATTATAGCCTTTTATAAGTCCTTCGTTTGTAAAGTTTTCAATTGTAGAAGTTTTTTCATTGTAACCTTGACTAATAAGAAAACCATAGGATTTATCAGAACTAATGGTTCCTTTATTTTCAAAAGTTGTTATATTGGCTCCATCATATATGGCTATACCTGACCAATTTTTTGAATGGATAATGCCATCGGTATCATTGGTTAAAGAATTGACAGTAGCGTGAGTAATATTTAATCCTTCAGCACCTCCTGTTAATAAACCGCTATTTTTAAAAGTTTGGATTTCGGTCTTATTATTATTGCTTCCTTTGATTTTTATCCCTAAACTTTTTTCATTGCCTATGGTTCCAGAGTTTTCAAAATTTTCAATACTTACACCACTTGTGATATCCACACCGTAAGAACCATCAGCATTAGATTCGATGAGTCCTTTATTTTCAAATTTTTTTATAGTTGTGCCTTCTCTAAGAATTATTGCATTGCTTAGGCTAGAATTTATGGTTCCTTCATTAGTAAGAGTGTCAATAGAAGAATTTTTGGCAAATATACCATCTTTTAAAGAACTAATCGTTCCTTTATTTTCAAAATTTGTTAAAGTTGATTTATTACTACTGCTTCCGGTTAAAGCTACGCCATAAAGAGAATTTTCACCACCTATGATACCATTTGTTTCATTGATAAAGCTTGTAATTTTAACTCCACCATTTTGGCTTTCTACCCAGATGGCTGCATTATTTTGATTGCCTGAAATGGTTCCATTGTTTTTAAAATTTTCTATAGTTGATTTTTTTTGTAAATAAATTCCTATACCATTTTCTGAGTCAATCGTTCCTGCATTTTCAAAAGTTGATATAGTAGCACCTTCAGTGATATTCATCCCAAGGTTTTTTGAGCTTATAAGACCTTGATTTTTAAAGGTGGAAATATCGGTATTTTTGATAAATACGCTATCATTTAATGAGCTAACGATTCCTTTGTTTTCAAAATTCGTTATAGTTGAATTTGTATTCCCGTTTTTTTCTCCTTTATTTTGCCCTTTTCCGGTGAAAACTATACCAAAAATAGAATTTTCACCACCTATGATACCATTTGTTTCATTAGTAAAACTTGTAATTGTAGCAGCATATTCTGTAGATCCTATTTTAATACCCGCATTACTTTGACTTCCTGCAATAGTTCCGCTATTTTTAAAAGTCTCTATAGTAGATCCACCATCTAGTTGAAGTCCTATATTTTTTTCTGAAGTTATCAATCCGGTATTTTCAAAAGTGTTTATTGTTGCCCCATTGTTAATATAAATTCCCTTACCTTCATTGCTTGAGCTTATGGTGCCAGTATTTATTAAATTCTTTATTGTCGAGCTAGAACTAATAGATAGACCATTGTGTTTAGCACTATTGATTATCCCGCTATTTTCAAATGTGTCTATGCTTGCATTACTTGCAAAAACACTTTCGCCTTCATTTGAGCTTATGGTTCCAGTATTTTTAAAATTTTCTATACTCGATTTTGTACCATTTCCATAAATTAAAATTCCATATTTAGAGCTTCCATTTCCTATAGTTCCGCTATTTTCAAAAGTAGTGATGGTCGCACCATTATTATCTTTATTACCAATTTGAATACTAGCAGTATTACTTCCACCTTGTACGATTCCTTGATTTTTGAAAGTTTGGATAGAAGAATCATTACTAAAATTTATAGCTTCACTGTTACTTACATTAACCGAACCTCCACTTTCAATAGTTAAACTTGAATTACTCGTGTTATCTACAGTGATTTTTTCTGTTTGAGCATTACTAACTGTTCCACAGTTACCACTACATCCAGCACCGCTAATTTGAGCATCAGCACAGGTG
>NZ_JACHTO010000052.1:0-2481 GCF_020135895.1 Campylobacter sp. 2457A
TAAATAAAGAAAATTTAGATATTATAAAATACACAACAAAAGAGAAGTTTAATTTATTAGAAAGTGCTAATCAAACTAATAGTATTCAAAATAAATTCAACCACATATTTAATAAAAAAGAACATGATTTAGATGATTTTTTAAAGTCTTTTGGCAATTCGAAAGAAAAAGCTTATAGTGCGGTTTTGAAAAAAAATAGAAAAAGATTATGCAAGCGGTAAAGTTTCTGAAAATTTTGCACAAGGGTATATTATAAATATTAATGGATTTAATATTGAAGTAAGAGGAGTTATAAAAAATGGAAAACCAAAAATTGGAACAATGTTTCAATCTAGAACATTTAATTAATATTCAAGAATTGGAGAAAAAAATTATTGAATGTTTTTCCAAAGAACAAAAATTACTTTTAGATCATTTTAGACATGCTAATATTGTTTCTAGAAAAGCTGATGAGTGTGGATATTTTGCCAATATAAAAACTAATCCCGCAAGACCAAAAATTCAAGTCAATGGTTTTACTAATTCCTTAAATCTATTTTTAAATGGTGTTGTGATAGGTGGAGCTATGATTTATATTGAAAATGGTTTATTATCAATGATTGAGTGTTATTCTTGGGATGATAATGATATTTTTATTAAGTTATTATCAAACACCAATAAAAAAGTGTATTTGTAAAAATTTTCAAAAAATTTAAGATTACCCTAAAACCCATAAGGCTTTTCATGGCTAGAATAGGTAAAATATCTCCATACTTTGATCAAGAAGGTGGAGGAACACAGATTAAACTTCCTATTTCCATAGAACGCTTAATGCAATTAGGTTTTATCAAACAAATATAATAATAAAGACAAGAGAACAAGCAGAATTAATTATAGAAGAAGAAAAGTTGATTTATGTAACTTGGCGTGATTATGATAATGCGTCTGGGGAATATCATTTTACAATTTGGTTTAATCCTAATAACAATAAATATGAAACTATTTATATTGGAAAAAGAGGAGGTGTTGAAGATGAATATTCTTTTGATAATGAAAAAGAAGCAATTAATAAAATGTTAAAAATGAATTATAGGCAAAAATATTTTAACGCAAATGAAGACTATTCAATGAGAAATGGAAAAGAAGTAGCATTAAGAATCATCAAAGAAGAAAAGTTAGAAGTGATTTGGTATGATGAAGCACTTAAACCTTTATGTGCAGGTATTAAACATGATAAACAAAGAGATAAATATATATCTTTTATCACTAATGCTAAAGCAGAGCTTATAGAATATAGAAGTATTGAATTTGATGGGGATAGATATAGCAGTACCTTTCAAAGAATACTCAACGATGAAGATATAGCCCTCTATGCTCTTATCAATCGTGCTAGAATGATTAAACAAAATAGAATTAGTTTTGCGTAAAATGTTTTTCCTGTGATTTGATTTAAAAAGATTTTTAGCTATAATTTTATTTGACATTAAAGGAGAACTCATGGAAGATTTGGAACTTTTAAAAAAACGTTGGGAAGAAGCTTATGAGGCTATGCCTAAACTTTATGATACACCAGATGGATTAATAATAAATTTCACCCTTAGTGAAGATACTGATACTATTCTTTTTAAAGAACCTTGGGAAAATTTTGAATTAGATGATGAAGACGAAGAAGCCCAATGGAGATTAAGCTTTTTTAGCATTAGTGAAGATAAACCTTTAGGATATTTAGAATATAAAGAAGCACTAGAAAAACTACAAGATTTTTCTTTAATGCAATCAGAAGAAAGAATTTTAATTAGAGCAATGAGTCTAAAAGAACTTGAAAGTTTAGATCTTAAGGAGTTTTAATGCTCCCCCAACCTATATTTTTAGATAAAATCATACAAATTTTATCTGATGAAAATTTAGATGTTAAAAATGTAAAAAAATACATAAATAGTTTTCTATCTAAAAAAGATTTTCATGCTATATTAGAATTAAATATCAAAATGATGAATATAGCAAAATTAATTCTTAAAAGTGATGAAACATTAAATATATTATTACCACAAAATTCTAATTGTAAAAATATAAATTATCAAGCTCAAGAATTAGAGTTAAAAAAAGAAATAGATATTAATCTTAATGATTTAAAAAATTGCAATAATGAAAAAATAATAGAAACAATCAAACAAACATATCAAAACAATCTGGTTAAAGAATTAGACCTTAGCTCTCAAAAAGAAAAAATAAAAATACTTTTTATTCTTAATGAAGTGCCAAAATTTTTAAAATCAATCTATAAAGAATGTGAATTTAAGGAATATGGGTTGGCAAATTATTTAGAATTTGATGAAATTTGGGACTTTTATGAAAACAATGTTAGATATTTCACTGTTTTAACCCCAATGGGTGCAAATAAAATAAAACTATGTTTAAAAAATACGCAAGAAATAGAAGATGAAATTAACATCATGGAAATAAATTTAGATAAAGAATAAATAGATAATCCTTATATGTTTT
>NZ_JACHTO010000053.1:0-2232 GCF_020135895.1 Campylobacter sp. 2457A
CCCCCTTTAAGCTTAATTAGTTATACTTTCATTTCCTTTTTTTGAAAGGACTTAAAATCTTAAAAGAAGTTTCACCAAATACTTAATAAATTAAATTTTGCATTTAATTAAAGCCTTGCTTTGATTAAATAAAAAAATATCTTTTATTAAAGTTATTGCAAAAATAAAACTTCTAATTATTAATGTTTTATTTTAAAAATTAAAAAATGTTTTTTAATTTTTAATTTTTAATTTAATAATTTAAAAAAAGATTTTTTGTTTTGTTCTTTTTAATTTAGTATTGTTATTCAAATCTTATAGTCAATCTTTGAAATCTAAATAAGTGATCGATTGAGCCAGATTAATAGATTTATTATTCTATTAATGATAATCAATTAATAATAGTAAGATTAAAAAGTTTCCTTTTTTATCTTATATTTTAAATACTTTTTCTTTGAAGAAAAAGATTAAACTTTTCTATATTTTTATGGAGAGTTTGATCCTGGCTCAGAGTGAACGCTGGCGGCGTGCCTAATACATGCAAGTCGAACGATGAAGCTTTTAGCTTGCTAGAAGTGGATTAGTGGCGCACGGGTGAGTAAGGTATAGTTAATCTGCCCTACACTGGGGGACAACAGTTGGAAACGACTGCTAATACCCCATACTCCTACTTAACATAAGTTGAGTAGGGAAAGTTTTTCGGTGTAGGATGAGACTATATAGTATCAGCTAGTTGGTAAGGTAATGGCTTACCAAGGCTATGACGCTTAACTGGTCTGAGAGGATGATCAGTCACACTGGAACTGAGACACGGTCCAGACTCCTACGGGAGGCAGCAGTAGGGAATATTGCGCAATGGGGGAAACCCTGACGCAGCAACGCCGCGTGGAGGATGACACTTTTCGGAGCGTAAACTCCTTTTCTTAGGGAAGAATTCTGACGGTACCTAAGGAATAAGCACCGGCTAACTCCGTGCCAGCAGCCGCGGTAATACGGAGGGTGCAAGCGTTACTCGGAATCACTGGGCGTAAAGGGCGCGTAGGCGGATTATCAAGTCTCTTGTGAAATCTAATGGCTTAACCATTAAACTGCTTGGGAAACTGGTAATCTAGAGTGAGGGAGAGGCAGATGGAATTGGTGGTGTAGGGGTAAAATCCGTAGATATCACCAAGAATACCCATTGCGAAGGCGATCTGCTGGAACTTAACTGACGCTAAGGCGCGAAAGCGTGGGGAGCAAACAGGATTAGATACCCTGGTAGTCCACGCCCTAAACGATGTACACTAGTTGTTGGGGTGCTAGTCATCTCAGTAATGCAGCTAACGCATTAAGTGTACCGCCTGGGGAGTACGGTCGCAAGATTAAAACTCAAAGGAATAGACGGGGACCCGCACAAGCGGTGGAGCATGTGGTTTAATTCGAAGATACGCGAAGAACCTTACCTGGGCTTGATATCCTAAGAACCTTATAGAGATATGAGGGTGCTAGCTTGCTAGAACTTAGAGACAGGTGCTGCACGGCTGTCGTCAGCTCGTGTCGTGAGATGTTGGGTTAAGTCCCGCAACGAGCGCAACCCACGTATTTAGTTGCTAACACTTCGGGTGAGCACTCTAAATAGACTGCCTTCGTAAGGAGGAGGAAGGTGTGGACGACGTCAAGTCATCATGGCCCTTATGCCCAGGGCGACACACGTGCTACAATGGCATATACAATGAGACGCAATACCGCGAGGTGGAGCAAATCTATAAAATATGTCCCAGTTCGGATTGTTCTCTGCAACTCGAGAGCATGAAGCCGGAATCGCTAGTAATCGTAGATCAGCCATGCTACGGTGAATACGTTCCCGGGTCTTGTACTCACCGCCCGTCACACCATGGGAGTTGATTTCACTCGAAGCCGGAATACTAAACTAGTTACCGTCCACAGTGGAATCAGCGACTGGGGTGAAGTCGTAACAAGGTAACCGTAGGAGAACCTGCGGTTGGATCACCTCCTTTCTAGAGTACAAACTAATGAGTCTCACAACCATTAGTTCATATAAACTCAATCATCCTTGTTTAGATTTCAAAGATTGATGAAAAGCTAATTTATGGGGAATTAGCTCAGCTGGGAGAGCGCCTGCTTTGCACGCAGGAGGTCAGCGGTTCGATCCCGCTATTCTCCACCATGATAAGGGCCTATAGCTCAGCTGGTTAGAGTGCACCCCTGATAAGGGTGAGGTCACAAGTTCAAGTCTTGTTAGGCCCACCATAA
>NZ_JACHTO010000054.1:0-2000 GCF_020135895.1 Campylobacter sp. 2457A
GCAGGTTATGTTGTCCAAGGTTGGAATATCAACTGGGATACTCAAACCATCGATTCTTCAAGAACTCCTCAAAACATCTTCATCGATCCAGGTATGCACATCCCTGCCGCAAAATCAACCGAAGTCGCCATTAAAGCAAACCTAAACAGCGGTTTAAACATAGGCACAGCCAGCAGACCTTTATATTCTCTAGATTCTATCCACGGTTACAATAAAAAAACCGGTGAAACCAAAGACGAAAACGACACAGGCACAACCCAATTTTACACCACTTCTAAAAACGCCATCGATGTAACCGAAAAAGGCGTCGATTGCGCTTCTTTATTTAATGCTAGCGGAACAGGTTTAAATTTAAGAGAAGGTCAAGGCATTTGGGTATCTTATGCTGATGCGAAATTTACTACAGAGGGCGGCACAGTTTTTGATGAAACTAATCAGACAAATCAAAATGATGTTATTTTTTGGGGTAATACAGACAATCCTGTAACTTTAGATATCACTCTAAATGGAGTTCATATTCAAAATGAAAGTATTAAAAGTATCGATGAAGCTGTTGCTTATATTAACACTTTTACTGTTCCAACTGATAGTAGAGAAGGTACAGGAGTAAAAGCAGTAAAAAAAGCTGATGGTAGCGGTATAGAATTTGTCAATGACAACTCAAACGGCACCACCGATAATATGAAAAATATCAATTTAACTGTTAATGCAGGAAATGAAGCTGGTGAGCATCAGAATTTAACTTGGGATAAAGAAAATAATAAATTTAAAGTTAATGATTTGACTCCAGCAGGTCAAGATAGTGATTGGTTTGATGATAAATTGGCAGTAAATAATGTAAATAATCACGTAGAAATTATTACTGCTCATAAATATATCTATAGCTCTTCTCAACAAAATTTACCTCCTATGTATAATCCTGATGGAGGAAAAGGATTTGAAGCAGGCGGCGCTCAACAAGCTCCGACTGATCCAGCTTCAAAGAATTATTATGATGCTATACAAGGTGGTTTAAGAAACACAGATGCAAGAACCTTTCATACCACCGAAGATCTAAGAGAACTCTTACAAAGAGATGCTAGATATGGGGTGGATTATGATGGAGATGGTATGAAAGGATATGATGCAGATGATATCAATCAAAGTGTAAAAGTAACTGTTAATGATTCAGGTGCTTTTTCTATCACTAATGCGAATGAAAATTCAACTATACTTGCTAATGCAGGTGCTGGAACAAACGCAGTTTCTGTAAGTGCTAAGAATATGAATTTCAACATCACTTCCTACACAGACAGCCTAGGCAAAGTAAGCACCAACGATGCCTTCACTAAAATCTTTAAAGGCCTTGATGGAGTTTTCCCTGCAGGAAACCAAGTCAAACAAAGCGAACTTTTAAAACTAAGTTCTTTCTCAGCCGGACTTGAAATTTATGACTCACTAGGTTCTAAACACACCCTAGAAGTGCAATTTGTAAAACAAAGCACCACTCAAGATGGAGGAAACGAATGGCAAATGATCATCCGCGTTCCAGAACCTGCAGAAATCAACACTACAGGCGAAGGTCCAAGCAATATCGTTGTAGGAACAGCAAGATTTAACAATGACGGATCTTTATCCTCATACAACCCTAGAACTTTAAATTTCTCACCAAACAACGGTGCAGCACCAAACCAACAAATCAAGCTTAGCTTTGGAACAAGTGGAAGTAATGATGGCCTTGTAAGTTCAAACTCAGCTTCAGCACTCACAAGCCAAGCAACCGATGGTTACCCTTCAGGAAACCTAAAACCAGACGCTATACGTGTGGATGATAAAGGAAATATCTTAGGAGAATTCACCAACGGAAAAACCTTTGCTGTGGCAAAAATGGCTATGGCTTCTGTAGCAAACAACTCAGGTCTTGAAGAAATCGGTGGCAATCTTTTCAAAGTAACTGCTAACTCTGGTAACATAGTCGTAGGTGAAGCAGGAACAGGCGGCCGCGGAGATATGAAGACTTC
>NZ_JACHTO010000055.1:0-1920 GCF_020135895.1 Campylobacter sp. 2457A
GCCTATGCTGCTGCTATAGAAGCTAGATTTTCTTTAGATAGAAAGATTATAAAACCCGATCCAATAGACCGTCGTAAAGATAGTAAGCCTGAAAAAATAAACACCCAAGCTCAAATCTTCATCTATAGAAACAAACATGAAGAAATAACAAAACAAGAATATCTACTGGCTTTAAATTTTGCCAAACATCATGAAAATACAGATGCATTTAGATACCACCTTAGCCCCCGCACTAAAAAATTCGTTTCTCGTTATGAAGTTATAGATCATGTAAAAAATACTAGCATTAGTGGTTATTCTCATACTATTTTTAAAGATACTACCAAAAATGACAATACCTATATCTTAGCCTTTCGTGGTACTGAAGAATTTTTAAAAGATTTAGTTTTGACTGATGGATTTATAGCTTTAGGGGCTGGAATTCCTCAGATTATATCTTTGCTTGATTATAGTGATAGTATTTTAAATGCTATTAGAAAAAAACATGGAAGCGATGATTTTAAAATCGATATTGTAGGACATTCTTTAGGTGGATATTTAGCACAATGTTTTTGTATCTTTGGACAAAAAAAATACATTCAAAAACTTTATACTTATAATGGAGCAGGTATAGGAGGGCTTGTAGCAAGTTTAATAAATATTTTTATTAGATTTGTTAGGCTTGTTTTTAAATTGCTTGTTAAAGGGATAAAAAAACTTTTTGGCTTTGGTATGACTAGAAAGACTTTAGATAATTGCTCTAAGGCTTTAAATTTAAAAGATGGAACTGATGGTTTGATTGAAGATTGTAAAAAAATGCAAGGGCAAGTCAATCAAAAAAGATTAGATGAGTGTGCTCTTAATATAAAACAAGCAAGTAAGGGTAAAACAGATATAGAAGTACATCACATAGAAACGATAGCTAAACCTATCCCAAATGAGGATATTTTACGAGAAGGTAGGCAGACAATAGAACCTTCGAGATCTTTAATAAGTGATTTAGGTTATAAATATGGCTTGAATATTAAAAATAAATTTGATTATAAAAATACAGATAGGTTGCATTTAATCCATATAGGAGAGCTTGAAAAAAACTATTATAAAACTAGCCATTTTATGTATAATATAGTTTGGACGAGTTATTTTTATGAACACTTAGTAAAATATAATGAAAATATTAAAGAATTAAAAGGCGATATCGCTTGCGTGTTGGATTATCTAAATTCTTATGCACAAAATTTAATCGACTTAAGTGAGAAAAATAAGCTTTTATTAGAAGATAATGTAAATATCCAAGATAAAAATCAAAATTATATCAGCGTGGTATTAGGTAAAACTTTTAAAACTTTATGTAAAGTTAATAAATACAATAAAGAATTTAACCTTACTTACAAGGATGCACAAGAATCATTTTTTATAAGTGAGTATGAAATGATAAATAAATTTGTCATACCTGATTCTTTTTTAGTTTTAGAAGCCATGCAGGTTCATATAGAAATACTCGATAGATGTATATTAGAGAAATTGTTAGATGAGGATTTGAAAAAAGATACAAACTGTGCAGAAGCAATTTACAAAATGCTGCCTTTTAATATCAAAGATGAAAAGAATCAAGAGATACCTATAAAAGATAATATAGGAGAAATTTTAAAATACAATTCTGATTGTTTTAAATGTATCAGCAATGAAGACAATCAAGAATTTTTTCAAGCTAGAAAAAAACAAATGATTAATTTAATTTATGAAAATCATTGCACTAGTTATTATTTAAGTAAAAATCAAATTGCTAAAACCAATATAGGATTTAATTCTGTAAGTTCAACTGCCTTTGTTGATTTAAAAGAAGAGAAATTTTTTATTTTTGCTAACCATAAAGATGTGGTTGATTGTAGAGAAATTTATGAAAGAGCTATAAGTAAAACCGGTATTTCTTTGGAAGCA
>NZ_JACHTO010000056.1:0-1748 GCF_020135895.1 Campylobacter sp. 2457A
TTAAAGCAACTTAATCTTGATGCAACTTTACATCTAATCCAAGATGAAAAGGATATTGATGGTAAATATATTAAAAGTTTAGAACATGGTATGAGGTTAAGTATTAGAACTTTATTTAAAAAAGAACTTCCTTTAATGCTTGAAAAATTAAAAGATAAAAAATCGCCTATGAAAGAAAATTCTATTTCTTATCCTTGCAAAAACAAAGTTTTCAAATTTAAAGATGAAGGGGATAAATTTAAGCTTGAGATTGTTTAAATAATGAAAATTTTGATAAAATATTAAAAATTAATTGAAACAAGGAATCAAATGATAGCATATTTACACATAGGAACCACCAATACAGGAAACCAAGAAAAGCAAGGTTTTTTGATGCAAAATGAAGAAAAGCTTTTAGAAAAAGGTTATATTTATCCAAAAAGCCTTAGAGTAGCAAATAGGCATTGGGCTTTAGTGGATATAGTTTTAGAATTAATCAAAAAAGAAAAATTAAGCCAAAATGTTTTAGAGGATTTAGACAATGAAAGATTATTAAGAACTATAGAAAATTTTAAAGCTGAAAGTGCATTGCATAGGGATAAGAAATTTATTTTTTCAGCTGAAGGTATAGTTTGGGATTTTTCCACTAAAAGACATGTCGAAATTTTAGAAAGAGTTATGAGAGAATTAGGCTTTACTCAAATTTATATCATTGTGTACTTTAGGGATACTTTAGGTTATTTAAATTCTCATTGTTCACAAGATCATAAAAATAATATGGGGTATTATTCTGCTGATTTTGCACCTTGTAACCATCCTAGAAAATATATTTTTAATTATGAATGGATTTGTAAAACTCATGCAGAAGTATTTGGAGAAAAAAATTTAATCGTGAGGCTTTTAAGAGAAGATTATGTTGGGGGAACTTTGCTTAAAGATTTTGTTTATCATTTGGGGCTTGAATGGGATGAAAATTTTATTTTAAAACAAACAAAAAATGAAAGTTTTAATCTCTTGGGAATGGAACTTATGTCTAGACTTAATCAAAAAGATTTGCAACAAGATAATTTAAATTCTTTACTTTTTATGGCAAGAAGAAAATTTGAAGGCACTCAAGAAAAAAGATTGAAATTTGCAGTTCAAAAAGATATCGCTAAAGCTTATGTGGATTATTTTGCGCCGTCTCTTGAATGGGTGAGACAAAAATATTTTCCACATAAAAAATCCCTTTTTACTCCTGTAAATTGGGAAGAGTATCAAGAAAATTATACTTTAAAAGAAGTTAAAAAAGAAGATTGGGATAATATAGTTGATTTTATAGCTCAAATTATCATCTCCAAAAATAAAATCATCCAATCATTAAAAGAAAATTAAGATAAGTTTTTAACTTATCTTAATTCTTCATAGCAAGCTCTAGCATTTGTTTGATATTTTCAAAGCTTTCAAAATTTTCAGGAGTTATAAATTCAGCTTTTAAAGGCTTTTTATAGTATTTTTCTATTTCAGCTACTAAAGCCATGATATCAATACTATCAATAAAATCTTCGCTAACCAAATTTGTCATGCTTTCATCAATATCGGTTCTTTCTATATTGATAAAAAATTGTTTAACGTTTTGCATTTTATTCCTTTGTAATTTTTAAAATCGTATTATCACTTAAATTTAAAATTAAGTCAAATTTTTGGCTTTAAAGGCCATTAAATATTTTCAAATTTCATTAAATAACCCCTATCAATCTTACCATTTTGATTGAGTTTAAAACTATCAA
>NZ_JACHTO010000057.1:0-1673 GCF_020135895.1 Campylobacter sp. 2457A
CTATGACTACATTACCATCTCCATTGTTAGTAATTGAATTACCGCTTTCATCTTTACCAACGGTTCCTTCATTTTTAATAGAAGTTGATCCACTTCCAGAAACAGTGATACCATTTTCTATTTTACCGCCTTCTTGATTATTGATTGAAGTATTACCGCTACCTGAATTACTAATACCTCCATTGATAGTTCCACCATTACCATTAGAGATTACTAAATCAGCACTTCCAGTGCTTTCAACCTTGCCACCTATATTACCTGAATTTGAGATTTCTAATTTATTATCACTATTGTTTGTGATAGAACCTGAAATACCTGTACTAGAATTAGAGGTATTGACTATGGAGTCAAGTTGGCCACCTTCTTCTACTGTGATAGAACCTGTGATAGAACCATTACCTTGATTGACTATGCCACCAGCTAAGCTACCACCTTCTTCTATCTTGATACCTGTGTCTTCATTATCACCATCAGAGCCAATAATACCTTCATTGATAATACCTGCTTTTCCACCTTTAACTTCACCTGATATTTTAATCAAAGTATCAAGTTGTTTTCCACCACCTATAAAAATACCAGCATTACCTCCTTGAAGAGTGGCTCCTTTTTTTACTTCAATACCTTTGGCTTTGATGCCTCTATCGCTTCCATCTATATGGATACCATCTCTACCAGCTTTAATGATGCTATTTTCTTCTAGGTTGATTAGGCCGAGGTTGATAGATAATTCCCCAGTCGTTTCAGATCTATAGAAACTTATTCCATCTACACCAGCCTCTATAGTTCCTTGATTGGTAAGATTTTCTATAGTATTACCTGCTTCAATTATAACACCATTAGCATTACTAGCTTTAATAAGACCTTCATTAATAAAACTTTTGATAGTACTCGGACTACTAGTGCTTTTATATAAATTAATAGCTCCTATATATTTACCATTACCATCTCCTTCTATAGTTCCTGTATTTTTTAAATTATCAATGGTTGCGCCTCCAAGACTTAAACCGACTTTACCAGAAATAGTGCCCGAATTAATAAAAGTTTTTACATAAAGTTCAGAGAGTTTTATACCGGCGCTAGCATATACACTCCCCCAGTGATCATTATCATTTGGATCACAAGTTCCTTCGCTCTTAATAGTTCCTTCATTTTTGAAATTATCAATAGTAACTCCTTTATTTATAAATATTCCATAATTGCTATTGCTATTTATTAAACCGCTATTACTAAAACTCTCTATAGTTACATTGGTTAAATATATAGATTCTTTATTAGCACTTATAGTTCCACTATTTTTAAAATTCGTGATTGTAGATTTATTGTCTTTTTTGCCCCAAACGGTTACGCCAAAATTAGAAGTTCCATTTCCTATAGTTCCGCTATTTTCAAAATTAGTGATGGTGGCACCATTGCTTTTTCCAATTTCAATACTAGCAGTATTGCTTCCACCTACTACTGTTCCTTGGTTTTTGAAAGTTTCAATCGATGAGTTGTTTTGAAAATTAATAGCGATATCATTACCACCGCTTGGTTTAACCGAACCATTGCTTGTAATAGTTAAAGAAGTATTATCTGTTCCGCTTACAGTGATTGCAGTATTTTGTGCACTACTTACCGTTCCACAAGTTGTATTATTACAACCACCGCCATTAATTTTAGCATCAGCACAGGTG
>NZ_JACHTO010000058.1:0-1670 GCF_020135895.1 Campylobacter sp. 2457A
AGAAAATAAATTATTAATAGAAAAATCTTTAACCCAAACAATAGAAAAAGAATTTTTCCTCAATGTCCATCAAAATTTATCCGCCCATATACAAGATAATACATCTTTAAAGTCTAATTCTATGCAAACAAAGGTAGAAGAGCAATATTCTTTAGAATCAGAAAGTTCTACTTTTGACTTTCAAACAGATTGCGAAGTAAAAGCGGGTAATCAAATCCTCCATCAAGTAGGCGATACTCAAATTATTGCTAAGAAAGATTGTGTGATTATTAAAGCAGGTGGAGTAGAAGTAGTTATAGACTCTAATGGGCTTGTAGTTAGAGGTGGAGAAGTAAGAGCAGAATAGATAAAGGATAAAAATGAGTAACAACACGGAAATCAAAGAACAAAACACTCGAGATGAAATTATTTGGGAAAGAAAAAAGTACAAGCCTTTATTTTTGCTTTATTGGATAACATATATTATTGGGTTATGTTTTTTTCTTTATTTGTTTCCTAGGATATTTGAAAAAGAAATAAATTATAAATGGTTTATAGGTTTTTTTATATTTCTTGTAGCAGTATATGCACTTGCACGAGCAATCTATAAAATGGCAAATATTAAAAGAATTTATGTCACAAAAGAAAAACTTGTGATTGAGTATTATATTAAAAATGATTTGGTTTTTCCTTTGGGAACTTTTTTTATATATTATCGTTGTTTGTCATATGCAATTTCTCCAGGACATATAGTGATACATACCTTTGGAGATAAGGCCAAAGAACACCTCGAACATAATATTTTTAACCAAGACAGTGACCCAAAAAATAGTTTTTTTGTAAGAATTAATACCATTATAAAGCCCCATGTAATGCCTTATTTGTTAAGCTTAAGTGATGAAGAATTTGAAAAAATCTTTTTCCATGTAAACGCCACTAGTAACATTAATACCACTTTCCTTAAAGAAGCAATGGAACTCAGAAAAGAGAAGAAAGATGAATGAAAGTATTTATGGAAGTTTAGAGTTTTATTCTAAAGAAACTCAAAGCATTCCTAGTGATAAAAGGGATTTAGGTGTATTTGGAGATGTTGCTCCTTATGCTTTAGGCCTTACAGAAGGTTCTGCTACTAAGGCTTTTGAAAAAGGGATAATGAAGTTTGGTATAAAACATGATTCGCCTATCGCGACAATGATGCATTATAAAATAATAATGAATTTTGGGATATTGAATTTTTTTCTAGCTAAAGCAGAAGGAAAGTCCAATGTAAGAGCTTTGAGTGAAACAGGTGTTAGTGTTTTCACCAGTATAATCATGAATGAAACTCCTATTGGAAAAACAATAGAAAAATATAGCGAATTTGTCGCCAAACAAACCTTAACTCAAACCAGCAGGGTTGCTTCCAGTGCTGCAACTAAGATAGCTAGCTCAAGAGTGGCATCTAGTATCGCAGCTAGAGTTGGCGTATCCATCCTTTCTCGTATTGCCACAGGTGCTGCAACTGGGGCGGCTATAGGCTCGGGTTTTCCTATAGTTGGGACAGTGGTGGGTGCAGTAGTGGGAACGCTTATAGCAGGTTTTGCTAATGACTTAATCTTTGGCGATGAAGATAAAAAATTAAAAGAGCAAGAAGCCGAAGAGAAATACTTAGAGGAAAAATTAGATGAAAAAATGCATAAAATCATCAATTA
>NZ_JACHTO010000059.1:0-1635 GCF_020135895.1 Campylobacter sp. 2457A
CTATAAAAAGATAAAATAATAGCATGAAAAATAAGTCAAATAATGTAACTTTATAAATTATATTAGAATATGCTAAGCTAGTTATTGGATTTAAATAAAAATATTTAACAACAAGGTAAAGCAATGGATGAAGAACTTTTTTGGGAAAATTTTGTTCCAGTAGGACATATCAATGAGGAAGCTTTAAAAAGACAAGCTGATATATATAATGCAAATTTTAACACCTTAGCATACGATGAAACAATTTTACCACAAGAATTAGAATGTTGCTATAATGAATTTAAATATTACAAAGATAATGAAATAGCCGCATTAGGTTGGGCGGTAAGTTATAATCTTCAAGTATTATGGCAAAATAGTCCTAAAATCGATACGATACAAAATTATCAACTCCCTATAAAACAAAATAAACCTAGCAATCCCCAAGCAGAGCAAAAACTAAAAGAAATACAAGATTTTTTACAAAGTAAAGGCATAGAACCTCTTATTTTGTATTATACTCCTTATCCAAAAACTACAGAAACAAAAGAAGCAAAAAGATTAAGGCAAAATGCTGAACGTTTTTCTCATTGCATACAAGAAAATGAGGTAAGAGAACAAAAACGTCCTATTAAATTTTTACCACTCTTGATTGGGATAGATTTTATATGAAATTTCCATTAGTAAAAAATTTAAGTGAAAAACTTTACGCAAAAAAAGATATCTATACTCAAAATTTTGCAAAGCAAATAGAAATAATCTTACAAAAAACTCATAATATTTTAACATTAAAAGAACTACCTCAAGGAGAATATAAATTTGATTTTGCGATCGATATAAGAGAAGAAAGAAGTGATAAAAATAAAGAGTCTTACATTATCATTAAAGAAAATGATGAAATTCCAAAAGGATATAAACGAATTTTAGATTGCAAACCTTATGAGATCGATACTTTAAATTGTCAGCTTGTAGGTATAAAGGATGAAGATTTTTTTTATCAAATTTTGCAAAATTTAGGGATAGATATAGCAGCACAATTTAATACAGGTATTTCACTTGCCTTACTTGCAAGACAAATGTCAAAATTGATTCCTTATGTGGGAACATCTGCTCTTGCCTACGATGCCTACTTAATCAACAATGAAATCAGTGAAAAAACCTATAATGATATCATGCAAGATCTATCTCTTTATGCTTGTAGTGGTAAATTTTCTTTATATCTTGCTCCTGCTAAATTAAGCATTAAAAAAGAAATTCAAGAAAATAGAGAAAAGGTATCATACCGTGTAGATGAAATGATAGCTTATGTTTATGATAGCTTTGATTTTTTAGATCAAAGTCATGAATTTGATGATGAAGGAAATCTTATCAAGCTAGGACAACCTGTCGGGGCTTGGGATTTTAATGAAAAGAGTTTTAGTATATTAGGTTCTATTTGTCAGATGATAACATATAGGTATGGTACTGGAGAAATCTTTAAAGATATTCTAAATTTTTTTAAAACCAAACAATACTATATTTACAATCAGGACTATCAAGATTATCAAAAATTTACATCCTATGGTTTAGATTTCAAACTTTATAGTAAAGATTTTATTGCTAAGCTTGATTTCAAAGATAAAGCTTATAATATACTTTATAATACAGGAGTTTAAA
>NZ_JACHTO010000060.1:0-1634 GCF_020135895.1 Campylobacter sp. 2457A
TACTTGTGCTGATGCTACAATTACTGGATGCGAACTTAGTGGTAATTGTGGGACAATTAGCGAAGAAAAACAAGGTACAATTACCATCACCGATTCAAATAATATTTCTTTAACTATTGAAGCAAGTGGTTCAGTTAAACCAAACGATAGTAGTGTTGCTATAAATTTTAGTAATGATTCTTCTATCCAAACTTTCAAAAACCAAGGAACAGTAGTAGGTGGAAATGATAAAGCTAGTATCGTTATAGGCAATAGCAAGGATAATGGTGCCACCATAACTAATTTTGAAAATAGTGGAACTATAGGCAATGGAAGCTCTAAATTTGGCGTGGTAATCTGGGCAAAAGATGACAACGCTAAATCAACTATAGAAAACTTTACCAATGATGGAGCTATAAGTTCAAACGATGGTGAAAGTATCTTTATAAAAAATACCACTATAGAAAACTTTACTAATAGTGGAACTATAAGTTCTACTCAAGGTCAAGGAATTAATATTAGCAATGATGCTACTATAGAAACATTTACAAATAACGGGATAATTAGTAGTGATAATAATAATGGGATAAAATTAGGTTATACAGGTAATTCAAAAAAACCTACTATTAAGAATTTTACAAACACGGGGACTATAAAGTCTAACAGCACAAAAGATTTACCTCAAGCTGGGCAGACAGCTAATGCGATAGGAGCAGTTAAAATTGAATATGGTGATATAGAAACTATTAATAATTCAGGAACTGTTTCTGGCATTTTAGGATTTAATATTATGGCCTCAACCATCGATAATTTTACTAATACTGGAACTATAGAAGGAACATCTCATCATAAATATGCAGGAGCTTTCATTTTAACAGATTCTGACAATAGAACTGCTACCATCAGAAATTTTACAAACGAAGGTCTCATTAAAGCTAATAATACTAATGGCATTGTCATTGGAATTGGCAATAAAATAGAAACTTTAACCAATAATGGAACTATAGAAGCTGGTTTAGATGGAATAAGTTTTACCCCTGTTGGCAATAAATCACCAAACATCGACCTCGGCCAAATCAACTTAGAATCTGGTAGCATCATTAAAGCTGGTAGAGATGGTATCCATGTAGCTGGAACTAATGGAGGCATCAAAGCCAAAGGTATTGAAGTAAAAAAAGGTGCTAAAGTAGAAGGAGGTAATGCTGGTATTTTCATAGGTGGTGGAAAACAACTTGATACCTTAATTAAAATATCAGGTGAAGTTAAAGGTGGAAAAGCAGGTATTATCAATGAAGGTGTTATTGGCTCTGGTAGTGATAATGAAGACACAGGTATCAAGATAGAAGAAGGTGGTAGCTTAGCTGGTGGTATAGTCAATCAAGGTAATGGTTCTATCACAGGTTCTATCACAGTAGAAGAAGGTGGCCAACTTGACTCCATAGTCAATACCTCTACTTCTGATACAGGTATTTCAGGTTCTATCACAAACAATAGTAATAATAAATTAGAAATCTCCAATGGAGAAGGTGCTACTATAGGTGGTGGTATTGTTAATAACGGAAGTGCTGATTTAGTAATCTCTAATCAAGGCAATGTTGGTAAAGATAAAGACGGCAATACAGTAACTAACAATGGGCAAGGTAGTGTTAATATAC
>NZ_JACHTO010000061.1:0-1585 GCF_020135895.1 Campylobacter sp. 2457A
TTAGTCCCATTATACAAACTTCCACTTACATAAGGTTTATCTATATCATCATCCAAAAAAGAAATAATCACTTCATCTCCAATTCTTGGAGTATGATAAAAACCTGAATGATTACTTGCTATACTTGAAGCTACTCTTAAAAAAGGAGTGTGATGATATAAACTTTCTTTTTCGTCTAATTCTTCTTGATTAGCATAAAGATTAATCCTTACTTTAACCCTTCCATACTCATCAGTATAAATAGTATTTCTTTCACTTTCTATATCTTTACTTTCTCCTATAACAATACCTTGAGTGCTATTAGGAGCTTTAGGTTTAGCTTTAAAGCTTGGAGTAAAGATAATATTCTTTTTTAATAAAGTTAAAGTGTTAGAATAAGATTTGCTTAAATTTAAATCTTTTAAATTTAAATGATCATTCGTATCAATAGAATTAGCTAAGATAGCATCATCAATTAAAATTTGAGTATTAGCAATAATAATAAAGTCTTTAAGTAAATTGGATGAATTAGCTTTTTGATTATAATTTAAAGTGATAAAATCTCCTAAGCTAAGATGATAAATATTACTTTTTGCTAAGAAGCTTTCATTTAAGACTAAAGCTCTTTTTTCTTTAAGAGTAGGTTTGGTTTTTAAATCAATATTCTTTGTAAAAGAATATTCACTTTCATAAGAGTGTTCATTATAATAAGCTTTATTGTTAAGTTCTTGTTCATAAGCAACTTTATTAGAATGTAAAGATAAAAGATTTAAAGGAGTGTTAGCATTGATACTAGAATGCGTAAAAGAATTAGTTCTTAAACTTTGTTCTTTATAGATAGAAGAAATACAAGTTTGATTTAGAGTATTATTGATATTAGGATTATATTCTATCTCTTTGGTTTTTGTATTTTTATACACATCACAAAAATAAATAGTATTCTCATCTTCATAAAAAAATATCCCATTATTATGGCTTAATCTTGTGATCAATTCTAAATCACTTTCATTGTATTGAGAGATGAGTTCTTGCTCTTCATAATTTAAATGTATATTAGAATAATCAATTTGCTTGTGTAATATATCTTGATAAAAACTAAGGGTTTGTTTGATCACTTCTATAATATTAGTATGAGTATAAATACGATTGGCTTTATTTAAAGAAAGTCTTTTTAAAACAGATTCTAGTTTAAAAGAAAAAAAGTGCTTGTATTTTAATTGTTTAGTATTTGAGGAGTTATCATTGATATTAGATGTGCTTTCATGATTAATGCCTAGATATTTTATATAAGTGATAATTCCTTTATAATTTTTAACTTCATTTGTGTCAAAATTTAAAGTATTGTTTTCATAAGGATTATGAATACTTAAAATGGCTTCTTGATCGATTAAAACATTAGGATGAAAATTAAAATCTTGACTTAGATTAAATAAGCTTTCATCTAAACTTTCAAAAAAACCTTCACATTCTATAGAAAAAAGTTCTTCAAGACTTTCTTTGATGATGGCTTTAGTGATTTTAAAGGGTAGGGGATTGGAAGATGAATTAGAATTTAATATATTAAGATTCATAAAGGAATTTGGGGGCATGTTTTCTCCTTAGTGTG
>NZ_JACHTO010000062.1:0-1496 GCF_020135895.1 Campylobacter sp. 2457A
GTTTTGGTTAATTTATTTTAACATATATGAGTAAAATAAAATTTTTATTTTTAGAATATGAGTTTTATAGAAAAGAGGAGGGTAGAGTTTTAGAGTATCCTTTAATTATCTAAAATCATTTTTCATAAAAATATTTCCAGCAGACTGTTGCTAATTTTATTCCAAAAATTTGCCTTACTCCTTTTTTAGCCAGTCTTTCTTTATCATAAATCAAAGATCCAAAAGAAATACTTACAAAAGGCACTTCCATATCAAACGAGTTTTTATTTTTATGAATAGGATTTTCACTATTAAGTGAAAAAAGTTGCTTTTTGCAATATTCTATCAGTTTCATTTCTTTATTGGCATATTTGTTTTCATTGTAAAAGTATTGTACTTTGCATTTATTTATATCTTTATCATCAAAAAGTTTAAATTGTAAATAAAGTAATTCCAAGTTTTGGGTATTCTTTTTTATATTATTAACAATGGATTTTTTTTCTTGCATTTGAGTATTGGTATCCAAATCTATTACAAAAATTTTATAGGCTTTAGCAAGAGTTTTAAAATGAAATTTTATATCTTTTAACACATCTTCTTTATCAAATTTTTCTATATCTAAAATAACTATAGGCTTATCGATGAAAGCTATTTTGTTATAAGGGGTAAATTTTTGAGAATTAAAATAAGCAAAAAATACTACACCCTTATCTCTCCACTCGTCTTTAATGCTGTATTGATTTTTCCATCCACGACCTAAAAATTCTAATCCACAAAAAGCTCTATTTTCTATAGTAATATGGCGTATATATTCTTCCATATCTTCTTTGATATCAAAAACCAAATAAGATAAAACGATATAATTTTTATAGGATTCTTCTTGTTTTCTTACCTTATAATCAAAAATAATATTAAAATTATTTTTTAAAACTTCTAGTTTTAACACCTCATTATCTTGCATTATTTCTTGTGTATAAGTGAAGCTAAAAAACATCTTATCAATTAAAGCTTGTCCTTTTTGTTTATGCTTTTTTTGGACATTAAACATTGGAGCGTATTTTAAAACACTTTCATAAAAATTGTCTTCATTGAAATTTTCTCTGTCTATAATAAAGCTTATTTTATCTATAGTATTTTCTTTACCCACATAAACATTTTCAAATACTATTTTACCTTCATCATCACTCATAGCCTTTGCTACTACTCTATCAAAGCGATGGTTATAAACATAAATTTCTTTATTTTTTAAAACTTCTCCATTCCTAGCAAGAAAGCATTCGTTGATTTCTATTTTTATATTTAAGGCATCAGCTATGGGTTGTATTCTGATTATAGTTGGATTTTTTTCTTGAGCTTTTTGATAACTTTGCTCATCTTTATCTAAATAATAAGGAAAACTTAGCATCAAAAGAATGGTTTTAAAATAAGAACTATTAATATCATTTATTTCTTTGCAAAGTTTTTCTGCTTCATCTTCATTTAACACTCTTAATTCTATATAATGATGAGTGATGAGA
>NZ_JACHTO010000063.1:0-1379 GCF_020135895.1 Campylobacter sp. 2457A
TTTAAAGTATTTTAGCTTGTATTGTTTTTTGTATAATAAATACCGAAAATTAGTTATTTTTAATAAAATAATTATATTTTTTAATCAATTTATAAAATTAAATCTCAAATAATTACAAAAAATTTATTATAATTATCAAATCAAAAATGTTAAATTTAAAAAGGAGATTTCTAAATGAAAAAAATATTTATTACTTTTTGTATTGTTTTAACGAGCTTATGTTTTACAGCTTGTCAAAAAGATAAAAATAATAATCAAACAGATTCAAATACAACTTTAAGTCTAAAAGTAGGGACAGATCCTAATTACAAGCCTTTTAATTATAAGGAAAATTCAATTCTTACTGGCTTTGATACGGATTTAGTTAATGCTATTGGCAAAAAAGAAAACATGGAGATCACTTGGATTCAAACTAGTTTTGATGGTTTAATCCCTGCTTTAAAAGCTGGAAAAATTGACATGATTGCCTCTGCTATGAGTGCGACTGATGAGAGAGGACAAAGTGTTGATTTTACACAACCTTATTTTAAAAGCAAAAATCTTTATATTAAATTAAAAACTAATAATGAAATCAATTCCAAAAGTGATTTAGAAGGCAAAAAAATAGGCGTACAACTTGGAACATTACAAGAAAATGCTGCAAAAAAAATCAAAAATGCAGAAATTCAAGCTAATAAAGATTTAAATATCGCTGTTTTAGCGTTAAAAAACAATAAAATTGATGCTATTATTATAGATCAAGATGCAGCAAAAGGCTTTCTTGCTGAAAATCCAGAACTTGTAAGTTTTTATCAAGAAAATGATGATAGCGAAGGCTTTAGTTTTGCTTTTGATAAAGATAAACAAAAAGAAGCCTTAGCTCGATTTAACAAAGGTATTGATGAACTAAAAGCTGATGGAACTTATGATAAACTTTTAAAAAAATATGATTTAGAATAAAATATTAAAAATACAAAATTGTATTTAAGGAATCATTATGCTTTATATCTATACTAAAACAGAAAATGCCTTAGTGCAAAGAATTTGCTTTAATTTGGATGAAAATATACAAAAGCTACCTGAAAATATTTTATGGATAGATTTACTTCATCCAAGCATAGCTGAGATCACTTTTATTGCTAATAAATTTGATCTTGAATTTCCAACTAAAGAAGAAAGTCAAGAAATAGAACTCAGTGCAAAATATTGGGAAGATAATGCAACTATCACTATTAACGCACATTTTTTAATCAGAGATTATAAGCATAATGAAGATAAAGCCAGCCCTAACAATCTTAGTACAGAAATAGTCACCTTTACAACGGCTAAAAATATTTTATTTACGATAAGATATAGCGAATTTAGCACCTTTGAAGAAATTCAAGCTAGAATACTTGCAA
>NZ_JACHTO010000064.1:0-1251 GCF_020135895.1 Campylobacter sp. 2457A
TAACAATAATAATATCAATAAGAATTATTACACTAAAACAAATTCTCCTAATTATAATATATCTAGTGAATTTAAAAACTCTATTTATACTTTAAAATTCAAACAAGCAGATATAAGTAATAATACTTCTACCAATACAGCCTATGGTTATAGTGTAGATAAAGATGGTTATATGGGAGAAGACTTTAATGAAGCTGCAGGATTACCAAAAGATTTTAAGATACATAAATCTACTTTGGATGAGATAGAGAGATATAATGAAGCACAGCATCAAAACATAAAGGATCAATTAGGAATTTCTCATTATTTTACAAATATAGATATGGCAAATACCATTAAACAATACTATAATCAATTTAATCAAATTATAAATCATGCTTTTAACGATACCAATAAAACAAGTTTTAGTGAAGCAGATTTAAATAGTTTGCCTAAAGGTTACATTTCTATTGGGTATAAAGGATTAGATTTTTCAGATCAATCCAACCCTTATAATGCATTAGGATTGGTTGATCATTCTAATACAAAAATAACTAATATTTTCAAAACAGATGATGAATTTCATGAAGCTCAAGCAATACAAATGGGAATAATAGGTATTAATTTTTATCCTCAAAAGTTAAACTTATCAATTCAAAGTTTATCACAAGGGGCTTTAACAGAAGGTGGTTTTAATCCTGATATGTCAGTTTATCCAAAAAATGAAAATGGAACTTATTCTAAAGAAAATTTATTTGTAGCTTTTTTAAAATCAGAAGGTGGATATGTAGTTGCAGGAAAAAATACAACAATTGCACTACAGGCAATGAATTACAATCTTAATGTTGCTAAACAAAGTGTACCAAAATATTCTGATATAAATTTAGATGACATCATGACAGGCAAAGTTGATTTTGCAAGTTTATTAAAAGGCTATGCACAAGATGGTTGGCTTGACGCAGATATTTATGCAATGGAAAAAGGAGTTAAATGGCAAAATTCTGTTATAGGTTATGGTGGAGCTTGGTTTGATAATCAGTTTAATCAAGCAAAAGCTAATGGCTGGAAAGCAAGTAGTGAAAGTATCAATTCTTATGTTGGATCTATAATGGATAGATTAAATAATCTCATAGGACAAACTAGAGTTTGATAAATTTTTAAGATAAATAAACTTATTTATCTTAAATTGAATTATAAATTCTAATTTTTTACCAATTTACACATTATCATTAAACATATTAAAAAATAAAAAACTTTTAAACTTATCTAAAG
>NZ_JACHTO010000065.1:0-1089 GCF_020135895.1 Campylobacter sp. 2457A
GGAGTAAAAGATTATAAAGAAGCTAGTAGATTAGGTTATAAAGGATATGATCTTTTTCACAAAGCTATTAAGAATTTAAGTTATGCTTATGAACAAGGTAAAGATTATAAGGCAGGACTTGTTTTAGCAGAACTTGGATATTCAAAAGATTATTTTATATCCATTGTGAATGAATTATATCAAGATGAAGATAATAAAGCTTTATTGGAAAGTTTAATTCAAGAATTTGCAGATTCTACTTATAGAAGTATAAGAATCTATAATGAGCTTATAGACAAGTATGACTTAGGAGATGCTTATTGGGGTTTATATGCTTATTCCATTATAATGAAATATACAGTATTTGATGGTAGGTTTCATTTTGCTCAGCTTAAAGACAGTAGTAAAAAACTTTATGAAGATGCTCTTAAACATGGAGCTTATGCGGCTTTTGGAGATAAGTCGGGTACTCTAGCCTCTGATTTAATTGCAGGAGAATATCAGCTTTGTTTAGGTATATTAGGTAATAAAAAAGCTTTTTATAATGCGGCCATAGAGCTTAGCAGTGCAGGGTTAAAATCAAGAGGCTTTCAAGCTCTTTGGCTTGGAGTGCAATTAGGAGATAAAGATGCTTTAGAAGCTTTATACTATCGTTCAATTGAAATATATGATAACCCTTTAAAAAAACAAATTATCAAAAACTTTGCCAAACATCCTCCCTATGATAAATATGGTATGCTTCCTTTTTTAGATGAATTAATCTCTACAGAATGGATTATAGATCCAAACGAGTATAATTTTATTTATGATATTGATAATAAGGTAATGAAAACATTGTCATATGTAGTTAGTGACGGTAAATTAAAGAATTCTACTCCTGAAAGCAGATGGAAATTTGATCAAGAAATAGATGCTTATAAAAAAGGTTGTGCAAGAAATTATAGTTATGATATACCTAATCGCTGGAGTGAAGCAAAGGTAGAAACTTATCTAGAAGAGCTTTATTTACAAGCCAAACTCGCAGCCTTAACCCCTCCTCAAGGTTATCCTAATGCCCCTTATTATTTTACACCTGAAAGATTGGAATTTATTTACAAAAAAGGAGACCTT
>NZ_JACHTO010000066.1:0-1070 GCF_020135895.1 Campylobacter sp. 2457A
ATTATGCTGAAATGCAAATGGATAAATATTACAAAGCTAGAGGTTATAAAAGAATCAGCTTAAATAAAGTCAAAGGACTTGATGATAAAATTCATCATGGAATTGATGGAATTTATTATAATCCAAATAAAAATCCAAAATATATCATCGCAGAAGCTAAGTTTGGAAAAAGTAAATTAAATAAAAAAACCAAACAAATGAGTGATGATTGGCTAACAAAGAATAAATTAAAGCGACTTAAGGACGATGTAGGAGAAGAACATGCTAAAGAAATAGAAAAACTTCTCAATAGCAATGAAGTTAGAAAGGATTTGTTTCATATCGATAAAAAAGGCAATGTAAGCATTAAAGAATTAGATGAAAACGCAAAAACTAAAAACTTAATCGAAAGGATAGAAAATGCTAAGGGATACTAGTAAAGATGAAGCGTATTTTACTGAAGAAATAATAAAATGCGAAGAAGAGATTGAAGAACGTAAAAGATGGCTTTTAGAACTTTCTCCAGAAGATCCAAGAAGAAAAAATTATCTTTTTTATATAGAAGATAGAAAATTTCATAACGCTATGGATAAATATGCTCGCGGTGATGATATAAAATTAGTCAAAAAAGATTTAGAAGAAGTTATATCAATAATACAAAAAAAACATTTAGAATTTGGATTTGATATTAGCTGGTTTGATGGAAATGCCCTTGAACTTTGTCTTAGAGTGTTATTAGATATGGACACAACTTGTGTATTAAAATTAGTAGAAGAAGATGAAAGAAAAAGAAGAGATATACTTAATAGGGATTGGTTTTTACATTTTGTGGGATCTATGGGTAAAAACTTAAATTTAGAACGCAAGTGTATCCGTAAAGAACATGAACTTATTAAAGAATTTGTAGCTACTAAGGATATTGAGTTTTTACATAAATATATGAAAAAACATACAAGATTAAGAGATCCTATTAATACTTGGGATCTTGAAGGTGCTGTTATTGTAAAGATAATGGGTTTAAATAAAGAAGAATTTAAACATTATAAATACTTTCCTTATGATTTAATTTAATCTTAGTGGGTTTAAAAACC
>NZ_JACHTO010000067.1:0-1064 GCF_020135895.1 Campylobacter sp. 2457A
AGTTTATGTGGTTTTTTAATTGTTGTAGTGGTTCAAATGCAATGTATAGATTTTTCGATTATTGTAATATAACTGCTAAAACTCATCCAGCATTAACTGGAGAAGTTATGTATAAAGATATGTATTGTTACATGAATAACAGTAAATATTCAATAGCTGTTATTCCACCTTTTATGCAAAATTTTTATCATAATGATAGACATATGAATGATAAACTTTTACACTTATATCATAAAGCTACTGATTTGATTTTTATCGCGAGAGATCCTATAAGTATATGCAAAACAACTTTAAATCATATCAATAATCCAAAAGTATGGGAAAGCATCACTTTTGACATGAGGCATGTTGATTTAAATAAGGAAAGTCAATTTTCTTTTCCTAAAATGTTTTATGCTTTTTCAGAGGGTGTGCCTAATATTGAAGATTTATATAAAGTCATCGATTTTGGAGAATTTTTATTTACAATAGATAGAAGAATTGCTTTTTTGAAAAAAAATATTAAAAATATTAAATGTTTAGATTTTTCACAAATAAATTATGATAATGCATATGATACCTTTTTAAAATTATCTAAAGATTATAATTTTTCAGTTCCAAAAGATCCATCAGTTTTTCAAAATAGAGTAGATAGTGATAATGGAAGTTTGATTGTATTACCAGTTGAGTTGTTTTACGCGCACAAAGATAGAAAAATTACATTTTTGGTTACTACAGAGCAATTGGTAATTTTAAATCCTATTAGAGATAAATATAAAAATATCACAGAAAATATTATTAATTTTGAATTTAAATACCGTAATATTATTGTTTTATTAAATTTTGATGATTGGAAATTAATCGAAAATGATAAGAATTTATTTTTCAATTGTCAGAAAAAAATTCAAGAATATTTAATAGCATTGGAAAAAAATGAAGAAAAAATAATTAAAAATGCTCTTACCGAAAGAGATATCTTGGATTATTTAAAAGAAAATAAAGCAATGAGAATTGCGTTAAAAAACTATATAGACAATAATTTTAATTACGTTCGAGAAAATCATCCAGAATATATAAGCAAGTGG
>NZ_JACHTO010000068.1:0-1015 GCF_020135895.1 Campylobacter sp. 2457A
CTAATAATTGCATTAATGTTATATTTATCCCAACTATTTGGATTATCCCAAGAAGCAACTAAAAAACTATCGACATAAAAACGCTCTTTATAAATATAATTGTCCATAAAATATTTCCAAACTTGATATTTATCTTCTTTCATATAATGCGTGAGCGTATATTGTTCTTCATCATTTATATAAAAATCTATCATATTATTTATAAATAATTTTTCAAATACCTTTAGAAATTCATTTTGATAATCTTTTGTATAAAGATTAAAAATCATAAAAAGTTCTGCATAATTGCTACATTCTAAAAAGTCGCATAAAAGGGTATATTCTATGATTTCTATCATATCATTTTTATTTATTTTATCATGTGTGCAAAATATATCAAGAAATGATTTTATATACAAATCGAGTAAAATATTCCATTGTGGAAATATTTCTCCGTTTTTATTTTCTATAATTTTAAATTTCATCAAGGTTTTCCTAAATGATTAATATGTATCTTATAATCCTCATTATTAATTTTAGCATCTATGGTAGGTAATTGCCATTCTTTTTACTTGAATCTTTGCTATCTATCTTTCACATAATTTCAGACGATATTCTTGTATAATTTGCTTGTTTTTAGAAATATATAAAACATTATTTTTAAAAATATTATATTCATAAATACCATTTTTAAAAACATATCCTTTAAAATTCATATTTACATCGCTAATAGACTTGCCATTTAAGATAATATATTTTCCACTATCTTTATTGACACCCACATATATAACTTTATCGCAAGTTATATTACCCTCTGGACATAGATTTAAGATTTTTATCCAAAACTTTTCATTTTCGAAAGTGCATTGCTCTAGCGGAGTAAAACTATCTTGTGCTAACAAATAGGTACTAAAAAATAAAAACAATAATATATTTTTAAAAATTACCATTTTTTTACCTCTTCCTTTTTATTTCTTTATAAGTTATATAGTCTTAATTTACCAAGCCTTAAAAAGCTTAAATCACCTATTAATCC
>NZ_JACHTO010000069.1:0-1004 GCF_020135895.1 Campylobacter sp. 2457A
AATATAAGGCAGATGCTCTGTATCTAAAATTCTTTTAAATTCTTTAGCAAGTTCTTTATTTTCTTTAAAATAATTCAAAATATCTCTTTCTGCTATTCTTTTTTTATCTTCTGTTTGTTTTTGCTTCTCAATGGCTAAAAATAATACCTCTATATAAGACTTAATATAAATCAAATCCTTTTGTTCTAGCTTTTCTAAAAATAAATTATAATGTTCGTTTAATACTAAGCAAGAAAAACAATCGCTCTGTATTGACAAAATTTTATCAACATTAACAAATTGCTTATCAATTTCAGTATACGAAACATTAAATCCTTTATATATAACTGAAATTAGTAATTCTTTTTCTAAATTAAAATGTTGGCTAATATTAATATGAATTGGAAGCATGTTTACATAACTCCCAAAATTAAAGTCATAAAATGAATCCTCTACAATAGATTTTTCTAATGCAAATTTTTGAGAAAGTTTTTCTATAGTTGATATGGTTTTTTTTCCAATAATTTCATTCATATCCAAAAAATGCGTTTTTTTCACTCCTTTTAAATATTTCTTCAGAGAAGAATCGTGAAAATAAGGTACTCGACTTTGGATAATTTTACCTATAGCTTCCAAAGAAGGTTTATTGCTAATGCCATTATTTACCACATAAGCTATTCTATCTTGCAAAAAAACTTCTGGCCTTTGATTTAAAAAAACAGTATGCATATAACTTTTAGATGGCCATTTGTAATTTAGACAACTTTTTAAACAACTTATAGGATCTCTAACTAAACAAACAGAAATTTTAAAAATCAAATAAAAACATTTTGTAGATAAAGGCGAATAATCTCTAATAGCAATATAATATTTATTAGAAAAAAAAGTTAATTTATTATAAAATTCTATATAGCTTTTTTTCGAATCAAAAACATGTAAAAAGTACAAAGCTATCATCCCGCAACATTTCATAATATTATGAAAACCAAAATTCCCTACCCCATGACTCCCCCAAAACACAAACT
>NZ_JACHTO010000070.1:0-973 GCF_020135895.1 Campylobacter sp. 2457A
AGTTTGTGTTGATTTCAGGCCATGCTAATGCGGCTGGTCCTTTTATGAGTTGTTTATATATGTGCAATGTTAATATTGTTTGGGCTGGACTTATTCAAGGATCTCAAAGATATATTTTTTATTTTAATTTTTTAAGAAACAATGCTAATTGTTACAATGCATTGCATTGGGGCGAGGTAATTAAAAATTTTTCTGACAATTATAAACTAACCGCATTAATGGCAAAAGATTGTTATTATTTAATTTTTTTTAGAGACCCAATTTCGGTATTTGCTTCATGTTTTGGATATGATTTACATAAAGTCAAGAATGAACGTGTGGTTTTACCTACTACCGATGATTTTAATCTTGGAGGATATATTTTTAATAAAAAAAATATATTTTCTAGCAATATTGATTGTATATTTAATAATGTTTTGCCAAATTGTTTTTGTCAAAAAGATATTTTAGATTATTTTTCAAGAAAATTAAAAACTATAATAATTGATAGTGATGCTACCAGTAGAGCTAATGCTTTTTTTACAATTACTAAATTATCAAAAATATTAAATTTTAGCTCACCTAAAACAGAAGACAAGTTCTTTTTTGAAAGTAAATTATCACCTTTTTCTAGTCCTATATGGCAACGTTTGCCTTTAAGGATACAATTTAAAGAATTTAATATAGAAATTGAATTTGGATCTGGATGGATGGATACCAAGGAGCTCTCATCTAATATATTTAAAAAAGTTTTTTATTTAGACGGTATCGTTTTAAATATAAGCATCATAAATAAAACTAATCAACTTTTAAACCAATATGAAATTAATCATATGAAAGATTTATTCAATAATTTTTTAGAAAATGTGGAACTGGAAATAAAAAATATTAAAAAAGACAAAGTAATAGAAGTAGATGTGCTTAAACTATTAAAAACAAATTTAAATTATAGAAATAGACTAAACAGTATTATAAAAAATAATTTATCTTACAT
>NZ_JACHTO010000071.1:0-925 GCF_020135895.1 Campylobacter sp. 2457A
CATCAATGAAAACATCCTTATGACTAAACAAGGTTTAGAACAAGATAACCAAGCTGTAAAAGAATCTGTTTCTACTGTTCAAGTAGTAGAAAAAGGAGATTTAACTGCAAGAATCACTGCAACTCCTAGAAATCCACAATTAATAGAACTCAAAAATGTTTTAAATAAACTCTTAGATGTCTTACAAGAAAAAGTAGGATCTGATATGAATGCTATTCATAAAATCTTTGAGGAATATAAGAGCTTAGATTTTAGAAACAAATTAGACAATGCTAAAGGTAGTGTTGAAGTAACCACTAATGCTTTAGGTGAAGAAATCATTAAGATGTTAAAACAAAGTTCTGAATTTGCTAATCACTTAGCAAGTGAGAGTTCTAAATTACAAAACGCTGTTCAAAACCTAACTAGCTCTTCTAATTCTCAAGCAGCTTCTTTAGAAGAAACAGCTGCTGCTTTAGAAGAGATTACTTCTTCTATGCAAAATGTTTCTGTAAAGACTAGTGATGTTATCACTCAATCAGAAGAGATTAAAAACGTTACAGGTATTATTGGAGATATTGCAGATCAAATCAATCTTTTAGCATTAAATGCTGCTATAGAAGCGGCACGTGCAGGAGAACACGGACGAGGATTTGCTGTTGTGGCTGATGAAGTTAGAAAACTAGCAGAAAGAACTCAAAAATCATTGAGTGAAATAGAAGCTAATACAAATTTATTAGTTCAATCTATTAATGATATGGCAGAATCTATTAAAGAACAAACTGCAGGTATTACTCAAATCAATGAAAGTGTAGCTGCTATTGATCAAACTACTAAAGACAATGTAGAAATTGCTAATGAATCAGCTATCATTTCTAATACAGTTAGTGATATAGCTAATAATATATTAGAAGATGTTAAGAAGAAAAGATTTTAAGAGATCTTT
>NZ_JACHTO010000072.1:0-905 GCF_020135895.1 Campylobacter sp. 2457A
GGAAAATTCAAAAATAAATTTTGCCAATGCTTTCTTAAAACAAAATGCTACTAAATTAAATGATATAGAAAATAAAAATTCACAAACTTTAATAAGAAGTGAAGTATTAAATTCTACTAACAATAATAATAGTATCAATAAAAACTATTATACTAAAACAAATTCTCCTAATTATGATATATCTAGTGAATTTAAAAACTCTATTTATACTTTAAAATTTAAACAAGCAGATATAAGCACTTCTACCAATACAGCCTATGGTTATAGTGTAGATAAAGATGGTTATATGGGAGAAGACTTTAATGAGGCTGCAGGATTACCAAAAGATTTTAAGATACATAAATCTACTTTGGATGAGATAGAGAGATATAATGAATATTTAAATGAAGATACTGTTAATTATTTAGGTGTAAGTAGTTATTATTCCAATATAGATATGGCAAATACTATCAAGCAATACTATGATAAATTCAATGATATTATTAATCATACTTTTAACGATACCAATAAAACAAGTTTTAGTGAAGCAGATTTAAATAGTTTGCCTAAAGGTGTAAGTATGTCAGTGGGAGATTTTGATTTTGCTTCACCTCTAAATTTTGAAAGCAAAACCATAACAAATTATTATAACACCCAAGAACAATACGATGAAATGGAACAATTAGGAATGTTTGCAAGTATCAATACAGGATTGCAAAAATTAGATTTTACTCCTCAAAGTATGCAAACTCAAAATACATCAAACAAATATACTTTTAATCCTGATATGTCATTTTATCCAAAAAATGAAGATGGAACTTATACTAAAGAAGACTTATTTATGAGTTTTTTAAAATCTACAGGTGCTGATGCTCTAAAAGGTGGTGATACCAAAATGAATCCAATAGTTAAATCTTTTAAAGAAG
>NZ_JACHTO010000073.1:0-873 GCF_020135895.1 Campylobacter sp. 2457A
AAAGTATTTTGTGCCTTTTTGAGTGCGAAAACAATTGATATTATACATATCCCAATTATCCAAATTCCCCCAAAAATCGCCTTTTGTTGCATGATTTACTAAATTATCGTTGTAAGAATAAATATAATTATCTCTAAAATATTTCCAAGTTTCATATTTATTTTCTTTTTTGTATTGTGATAAATTGGGAGTTTTTGTATTTGCATTATCTGTTTCATGATATGCACAACGCCAAAAATCAATACAATCGTCTAAAAAAAGTTGTCCTACAATAGCTACATAATCATCAGTATAATGATGTGCTAATTTATATAAATTTGAAAAATCAAATAAATAACTAGCAAAAATTGTTTCATCCATTTCTGCTTCAATATCAAAACTTGTCAAAATTGTCATTTCAAACAATTCCAAAATATCTGTTTTCTTAACATTTGGTATTTGTAGAAAAAGGTGCATTTCATAGTAGTTACTTATTTTCTTACCTAACTCATAAGGGATATCATAAAAAATAAAATCCATATACTCTTTATTTAATACTTTATATTTCATCTTAAATCTTTCAAATTGTGAATTTTTGTTTTTGGTTCTAAATTATAGATAATATCTATTGTATCTCCACCACTTTGAGAATTGCTTCTAATTTGTACTTTTGTCATTTTATCCTCTAATAAATAAACATTAATTTCTATCGGTTCTTGCCTTATAACTTTTCCGGTTTTTTTATCTTTGATACCTATGGTTGTTTTTATTTTATTTAAATGTTGAGCATTCTCTAATAAATCATTAGCCATTTCTTTTATTTGTTTATTATCCTTAGCCCAGAAAACATTCTCACTTCTATTAAGTCTTAATTCTTTAGAAGTCTTAAGATTG
>NZ_JACHTO010000074.1:0-822 GCF_020135895.1 Campylobacter sp. 2457A
TGACCAATATTGTGGTGTATCCCAAGAAGTATCGGAAAACATTGTGCTATAACCATCCACAATAACATCGTCATCTAAATCTCTAATAAATTTTTCTTGATAAAAGAAATTATCTCTAAAATGTATCCAAGCTTGATATTTATCTTCTTTATAATAAGATAAATTAGTAGGATAGTCTATTTTATTTCTATCTTCATCACGATAAGAACCAAAGTCTATATATCCTGCTAGAAAAAGTTGTCCTATGATGTTGATATATTCACTAATGTAAGTAGGTTTAGGAGTATTTAAAGAGAAAGGGTTGTTAAGATTGTCAATAGTATAAGTTTGAACGATATTTCTATCTGTTTCATGTCTTGCAAAAAATTCATTGTCAATAAGTTTTAAAAATAAATATTCAAATGCTAACAAAATATCTGTTTTTGAGGTATGTTTTAAATAGTCTAAAAATAAATCCATTTTAAAAAAATATTTCCCATTATTCTCTAATACCTTGTTTAAAATTTCATCACTTTCATAACCTGTTTTATCCATCCCTCTATAAAGAAAGATAGGATTGCCCATTGCGTATATCACTTTAATTTTCACCGCTTTATTCCTTGATATGAATAGTTTTATTAATCTTTGGATTTTTACCATAAATATTAATTGCCTCTCCACCACTTCCAGAACCCGTTCTATATACAAGATTAGTTTCATCATCCAACTTATATCTTGTAAGAAACTTTTCCTGTTTTCTTATTTTTTATAGGAATTTCGCTTTGTTCTATCTTTTGAGTATTTTATTATCTTTTAAAATTAACAAAAATCACCTATTAATCT
>NZ_JACHTO010000075.1:0-795 GCF_020135895.1 Campylobacter sp. 2457A
ATCTAAGAAAAAATCCTTATATAGAGCAAAATATAGCACCTATTTGTGCTCTTCATCGTTATGGAAATTATATATCAACTCTCAATAGAATTGATGATAAATATAAATTTGAATTTATTGAGAAATTTGCTAAAGATTTTGAGCAAATTTTTAAAGAAAATGAAATAGATTATTCCATATTTGGGTTCCATAAAATAGAACTTATTAATACTGTTATTGAAAATCCTAGAATGTTTTATTATGGTCTAATTAGCTTAAAATCTCGCATTCGAAACCAACTAACGTATAAGTTAGGCCATTGTTATATAAAAGCAAATAATATATTTAAAAAAATTTTACTTCCTTTGAGCTTGTTAAAGATTTTAATTAGCCATTATTTTGAGCAAAAAATTTATAAAAGTATTTTATATTTTAGACCAGATTTAAAACTTCCTTCTGTAAGTTTATATAGTGAATTTTTAGATTCAATTTTAATTCGAAATGAGATTACTTATCGCTGCGGAAGTATTATACTTAAGGCATTTAAGCATTGGTACAAAGGAAAACTTTTTCTTTTGCCTTTTAAATTATACAGTTTGAAAAGGTCTAAAAATGTATAGATTTAAAAAATGGTTTTTTTCACTTATTAAAAATTATAAGCAACATGAAAAAATTAAGTTAGATTTAAATAATACAAAATTAGATTTAGCTAACGTGAAAGTAGATTTAAATAATACAAAATTAGATTTAGCTAACGTGAAAGTAGATTTAAATAATACAAAATTAGATTTAGCTAACGTGAAAGTAGATTTAAAT
>NZ_JACHTO010000076.1:0-736 GCF_020135895.1 Campylobacter sp. 2457A
CAATACAACAAATACTAGCAATAACACTAATTTTAGTATAAGTAAAACAAATTCTCCTAATTATGATATATCTAGTGAATTTAAAAACTCTATTTATACTTTAAAATTCAAACAAGCAGATATAAGTAGCAATACAGCCTATGGTTATAGTGTAGATAAAGATGGTTATATGGGAGAAGACTTTAATGAAGCTGCAGGATTACCAAAAGATTTTAAAATACATAAATCTACTTTAGATGAGATAGAGAGAGTGGCTGAAAATAACTTTTATAATGCAAAAATAAAAGAATATCTAGGTGTGGATAAATATTATGATAATATAGATATGGCAAATACTATTAAACAATACTATAATCAATTTAATCAAATTATAAATCATACTTTTAACGATACCAATAAAACAAGTTTTAGTGAAGCAGATTTAAATAGTTTACCTAAAGGTGTAAGTTATTCTAGTAATGACAAAACCATAGGTGTTATGCCAAAAAATTATGATAAATTGCAAATTACAAATTATTACAACACCCAAGAGCAATACGATGAAATGGAACAATTAGGAACAATTGCAAGTATCAATACAGGATTGCAGCCATTAAATTTTACTCCTCAAAGTATGCAAACTCAAAATTTAGATCAAGACAGTGCAAGAGATACTTTTAATCCTGATATGTCATTTTATCCAAAAAATGAAGATGGAACTTATACTAAAGAAGATTTATTTATGAGTTTTTTAAAA
>NZ_JACHTO010000077.1:0-710 GCF_020135895.1 Campylobacter sp. 2457A
ATGTTTGCTCCGGTTTTAAGGGGGATAAAACAAATTTTCAAAGATATTGAGTTTTTAAAACCTAGATCATTGACTAAAGATGAGGCATTGCGGATAGTGGATAAACTGCCGAAAAATGTCCGAGATTATCGCAGAAGAATAGTTGAAAGCAAAAAAGAATTAGATAAATTATGGAAAAAGTTAACTAAAAATTCTAAAGAATTAGAAAATAAAGTAGATAAAAGATACGGAAAACCAATTTATAGAAGACAGCTAGACGATGGAACAGAAATTAATTACAGGGAAGCTTCTAGAAGTGGAGGAGAAACTATTGATATTCACACAAAGGATGTAAAAGGGATACGAAAAATACATATTGATAAGGAAATACCATAATGAAATGCAAATTTATAAGTTATGAAAAAGGTTATTTTAGTTTTTTTTATAATAAAAATCAAGAGTGGAAAGAAAAATTTATCAACAAGTTAAATTTTAATAGCTATGGAAAAGATGAAATAGATGTGTTAGTGTTTTCACAAATTCCAAATATTGCAAAAAATGATATCTTGGAATTGCTTGAAGTTTCATTTTTGCCATTTATCGATAAAAGCATAGGTATTTCAAGATGGGAATGTGACCATTTTATTTTATTAGATACTTACACTATTGACAATCTTAACAACCCTTTCTCTTTAAATACTCCTAAACCTACTTACATTAGTGAATATATT
>NZ_JACHTO010000078.1:0-690 GCF_020135895.1 Campylobacter sp. 2457A
CTAAGGACTCTCACCATGCAAAATCCCAATTCAGCTATAGAAAGAATCAAAAATCATTTAGCTTATAAACTTGGTCAAGCTATGATCGAATATAATAAAAATGGGGGGGGGTATTTAGCCTTATTTAAAAAACTTTATAATATTAAAAAACAACATAAAAAAGAAAAATTAATCTATCAAGAAACCATCAAAGTTTTTCCTACTCTTAAATATCCTGAATTAAAACATTGTCCTGATTATAATGAAGCTTTAAAATGTTATTTTCATTTATCTTATATGCTAGGTGAAGCTTTAATGAAATCTTATCAAACTTGGTATAAAGGTGGCACATTTAAATTATATTCTTATATTAAAAAAGCCAATAAAGAATTTAAACTGTTTCAAGAAATTTTTAAAGAACTTAATCAAATCAATTCTAATATTCTTGAAGGTTTATTAAATAACAAACAATTATTCTTAAAAGAATTTCCTAAAATAAAAAATCTATTAAATATTCATAAAGACTATACTCCTATTATAGACAATATCTTTCATAACTTTGATTATGTTATAAAGAATTTTAATCTTATAGAAGAATGGTTATTATCTAATGATTTTAATGAAAAATACAAAAAAGAAAACCATCCTTATCCATCTTTACTTGATCCTAAAAAACTTAATGATGAAAATGAAGAGATAAACTACAAAACC
>NZ_JACHTO010000079.1:0-686 GCF_020135895.1 Campylobacter sp. 2457A
AATCGCATCATTACCATTGTTGATTGCTTGACCTAAAGTCGCTGCTTGTGAACGCAAAGAATCTGCAATAGCCATCCCTGAAGCATCATCTGCTGCCGAGTTAATTCTAAGACCAGAACTAAGTCTACTTAAAGACTTATCAAGCTCATTAGCATTAACCACCGAATTCGCATGTGCGTTCAACGCACCTATATTGGTGTTTATTCTAAAACCCATTTTAAATCCTTTCAAAATATTGCATCAAAAGGATATAAGCAATAAGTGTTCCAACTTTTTATTTTATAGAGGAAAAATGAAATATTTTTAAAAAATTTTTAAAGAGGTAAAAAATCTAAGCCTAAAGCTAGGCTTAGATCGGATTTCTATTGAAGCAATCTTAATACATTTTGTTGGCTTGCATTCGCTTGAGCCATAGCGTAAGATCCACTTTGAGCTAGGATATTTGCTTTAGAGTAGTTTGCACTCTCGCTTGCAAAGTCCACATCTCTGATTTGTGATTCAGCTGATTTCACATTAACCTGAGTTACTGTGATATTGTTAATGGTCGATGTGATTTGATTTTGTACAGAACCTATATCTGCTCTGATTTGATCAAGATTGTTAATCGCAGTTTCAGCAATATCCATTACCGCCATAGCTCCTTTAAGTGTAGTTACACCAGCAGTTTCACTAGCAACACCTGCATT
>NZ_JACHTO010000080.1:0-669 GCF_020135895.1 Campylobacter sp. 2457A
CGGGTATTGCTTTTATTAGAACTTATATTATTGCTTTTTGTAGTATTTATATCCTTTATGTTATTATCTATATTTACATCTTTATTTTTTGTTTTTATTCTATTTTCTCCTATCCCATTTACCACTACAAATTTACAAACAAAAAGATCTTGCTTTCTATCTTCATCTTCTAAGATTTTATCTAGTCCCTTTGCAATTTGAAGTTTTAAATTTTTCATTTTAGCAGGGGCTAAAAAACTAAAATGATATCCATTTAGTTCTTTATTATCTTTTAAGGAATTTCTAATAATTTTATCATATTCATGTAACTCTTTAAAATATCCTGCTCCTAATTCCTTTTTTTCAAATTTTTTATAAGCATCTTTATAGGATTTAGAGATATTTTTAGGGATAATAAAATAAAGTTTGATTAAATTAGTATCAAAGCTAAGATTTAATTGTTTAAATTCATGATTTTTACTAAAATCTTTCCTAAATTGATTAAGGATATTTATATCTTCTATATCTTTTAAATCTTTTTGATCTATATTTAATTCATCTAAAGCTTTGTCTTGTTCTTTTCTTTTGCTATTAAGTAAAAGATTATAGACAGGTAAATTATCTTTTTGAAATCGATCACTTTTATAATGAAGTCTTAATATAGGTTCTTTTAATTCTGTTATATTATTA
>NZ_JACHTO010000081.1:0-656 GCF_020135895.1 Campylobacter sp. 2457A
TGATATGTTTTAATATTCAAAAATATAGAAAATTACAAGAAAAACAAGGCTACCAATGCATAAAAATAAGCCAAATACATGAAACTTTATAAAAATGTCAGAATGCGCTTTATTCTACAGGTTTAAATGAAGGTATGTTTAAAAAATAAGAAGGTTGATAAATGCTAGAATTTTTGTTAATCTTTTAACATTTATTCTTATATTTTTCTATATTTTCTATTATTTTATATTTTATCTTTAAAGTCTTTTTTAAATTAAAAAATAAATAAAAAATTTAAAAAATCAAAAAGCATTAATGTATTGCAAAAAATAAATTTACTTTAAAAGAAGTTACATTTGAAGATTATTATGATGATATTCATTATTTAACGCATTTATCCTATATTTATGATAATTATGGCATATTCTTAAGAGATGATGAGGATGCTGGATTATGTTTTAGATATGAAGAAGTATTATATTGTGAGGATATTGACAAAAAATTTAAGAAAGATGATTGGTAAGTTGAAACTTTGGAATAACAAATGAGTAAAAATATTAAAACACAAGAAGCTAAATTAGACTTAATTGCTAAATTTTTAGATTATGCTAATTGTGCCGATGCAAGTTATGCAATGCTGCATTTAATTGATGAGAATGATGAGAAAGATTTTTTT
>NZ_JACHTO010000082.1:0-621 GCF_020135895.1 Campylobacter sp. 2457A
CTTAAGCAACTTAATCTTGATGCAACTTTACATTTGATCCAAGATGAAGAAGATATTGATGGTAAATATATTAAAAGTTTGGAACATGGTATGAGATTAAACAATAGAGCTTTATTTGAAAAAGAACTTCCTTTAATGCTTGAAAAATTAAAAGATAAAAAATCGCCTATGAAAGAAAATTCTATTTCTTATCCTTGCAAAAACAAAGTTTTCAAATTTAAAGATGAAGGGGATAAATTTAAGCTTGAAATTACTTAAAAGATAAAAATTTCTTGCGTAACTCTTTTAAATTTTTAACTTGTTTGAAATAAATTCAAACAAGTTAATCTTTCATGGCAAGTTCTAACATTTGCTTAATGCTTGAAAAACTTTCAAAATACATAGGTCGCATAAAATCAGAATCTAAAGTTTTATTATAATATTTTTCTATCTCATTGATTAAATTCATTACATCTAAGCTATCGATGATATTATCACTAACCAAATTTTGCATATTCTCATCAATATCAGCTCTGCCTATATTAATAAAAAACTGTTTAATCTCTTCCATTTTCTCTCCTTAAAGTTCTTTATAATAATTTCTATCAATCTTACCATTTTGATTGAGTTTAAAACTATCTA
>NZ_JACHTO010000083.1:0-599 GCF_020135895.1 Campylobacter sp. 2457A
CTAAAAAGATGATTAAAAAACCTAAACCCTTTGCTAAACCAAAAAAGAAACCAAAAAAGAAACCAAAAAAGAAAATCACACCAAATAACCATCCTAAACCAATAGCTTCTATCATTTAAACTCCTGTATCATAAAGTGTATTATAAGCTTTATCTTTGAAATCAAGCTTAGCAATGAAATCTTTACTATAAATAAATATTTCCATCATTTATGTATTTAAAAAATATTAATATAAAAGGAGAGCTGCATGCAAACCCTATCAACCAACTTATTTTTTTACGTTTTATCCCTGTGCTATAGCATTTAAAAAAATAGGCTTGTAATAAACAAAGAACTATAAAAGGTGCAAAAAATGTTAAATAGCAAATCCAACCAAATAAAAATCCTATGCAAATATATATACGATACTCATCTGGCAAAAGTTTCTTAACTTCTGGAGGATCCATAAGTACAAAATGTCCCACATTATCAACACCATAAGTTACATAAAATCCTATGATGATAGTAATAAGAAAAATAATAAAAAATGTTAAAAAATAAGATTTTAAAAACTCTTTTATATTGATTCTTATGAAATAATTTAACAAGGCAAAGATAGC
>NZ_JACHTO010000084.1:0-594 GCF_020135895.1 Campylobacter sp. 2457A
TAGAGTGCTTTATGCTAGACCATTAACAGAAATAGAAAAAAATAATCTTAATAAAGATAGTTTTCTTCGTAGAGAAAAGCAATATCGCATCGATAATAAAGATATGTTTGTAGGTATAGAATTTGTATATTTAAAAGGAGGTATGCCAAGAGGAGGAAGAACTGTATATGTCTATATAAAAGAATTGGGTTATTATGGTGGCTGGAATAAATGGACATTTAATTTATTTATTCTTCCAAATACAACACAGAGAATTTATAATTCAATTAAGAGTATTACAATAAATAACTCACAAATAATACAAAACAAAGAGATAATAGGCAATCTAAAAAATAATAAAAAGAGTGTATATGAAATTTATGATATTGTAATTGAAAACTCATTAGACAAACCAAGCTATCTTAATCATTTCGAAGAAAACTATGATTATTTTGAGGACTTATGATGACTTTTAATTACAAATACTCTCTTGGAATCTATGTTAATGATTGGGGTTTTATGATGGGCAGTGAGGGAAATCCTCATGTGTTCTTAGGATTAAAAAGTGATGAGAAGTACAAAGGAGGAAAATATTAATGAGTCCTAAAGAACTTT
>NZ_JACHTO010000085.1:0-591 GCF_020135895.1 Campylobacter sp. 2457A
CGTATATATATTTGCATAGGATTTTTATTTGGTTGGATTTGCTATTTAACACTTTTTGCACCTTTTATAGTTCTTTGTTTATTACAAGCTTATTTTTTTAAATGTTATAGCACGGGAGTAAAACGCAAAAAAATAAGTTGGTTTTTAGGGTTTGCATGCAGCTCTCCTTTTATATTAATATTTTTTAAATATATAAATGATGGAAATATTTATTTATAGTAAAGATTTCATTATCAAACTTAATTTTAAGAATCTTTTATGTTAAAAAACATTATAGTTTATAAAAATTTAATTTTAAGAAAAAATAAATGAAAGAAGCATTTATAACAAGACTTACTTTTTTAAGCAATGAAGATATAAACAAAATCAATAAAAATTCATCTATAGCATACTTAAAAGCTTTATATCAATGTGAGAATTCTATAGCTATAAATTACAAAAAGGAAGAACTTTTCACCCAAACCACTGCTACAAACAATCTAGGCTATAAAAATGATTTTACTAAAATATTTATCTTAGATAAAGAAAGCCTCAATGATACCTACCTTGATGCTAGAAAAAATCTTTACAAATCTATCAATACTTTAAAAA
>NZ_JACHTO010000086.1:0-581 GCF_020135895.1 Campylobacter sp. 2457A
CAATAATATAACAGAATTAAAAGAACCTATATTAAGACTTCATTATAAAGAACATAAATACCAAAAAGACAATCTTTTAATTGCAAATTTATTTTTAAACGATATTCAACATAAAAACGAACAAGGTTTTGATAAATTTGAAATCACAAAAAATGATTTATTAAGCTTAAGTGATGACAATACACTTAATTTGCTTAAACAAAATTTCACCAAAGGCTATGATTTTAAAGAATGCAAACTTAGACTTGGAGTGCATTTGATTGATCTGATATTTATTATCCCTAAAAATATCCCTAAATCCTATAAAGACGCTTATAAAAAATTTGAAAAAAAGGAATTAGGAGCAGGATATTTTAAAGAACTTCATAAATATAATGAAGATTATAGAGAAAAAGATACCATAATGCATAAAAGGGTATTTTTTGCTCCTGCTTGTATGCAAAATATCCAATTTGAAATAGCTAAAGGTTTAGATGATTGGCTTGATAATGAAAATGTATGTTCTTTTAATGTTTTAACTAAGGATTATTTTAAAGCAGAGGAAAATACAATAATCATCAATAATGAAAACTCTAATTCAC
>NZ_JACHTO010000087.1:0-554 GCF_020135895.1 Campylobacter sp. 2457A
AGATTAATAGGTGATTTTTGTTAATTTTACAAGATAATAATAAAATACTCAAAAGATAGAACAAAGAGAAATTCCTATAAAAAATAAGAAAATAGGAAAAGTTTCTTGCAAGATATAAGTTGGATAATGAAACTAATCTTGCATACAGAACGGATTCTAGAAGTGGTGGAGAAATTCTCATAAACCAAGAGGAAATCTTAGAACAATACATATAGAAAATGAGGCGAACAATGAAATATAAATTTATAAAATGGGATGAAAATGAAAAGTGTGCTATTTTTTTTCCTGATATGGATTTTGATATATGGAAAAAAACTCAGCTTTTAGAGAATGATCATGCTAATCCAACTTTAATTATACCATCTTGTTTAAAAGATAAGGTTAGTATTTTAGAACTATTTGAATATTATATTTTGCTTATTTATGGAAAAAGCATAGGTATTTCAAGATGGGAATGTGATAATTTAATTTTATTAAATACTTACACTATTGACAATCTTAGCAACCCTTTTTCTTTAAATACTCCTAAACCTACTTATATTAGTGAATATATC
>NZ_JACHTO010000088.1:0-540 GCF_020135895.1 Campylobacter sp. 2457A
TCCTAAGAACACATGAGGGTTTCCCTTGCTGCCCATCATAAAACCCCAATCATTAACATAGATTCCAACAGAGTATTTGTAATTAAAAGTCATTATAAGTCCTCAAAATAATCATAGTTTTCTTCGAAATGATTAAGATAGCTTGGTTTGTCTAATAAATTTTTTAGCACAATAATATTCAGATAAACATAAGCATAAGATCCATCTAATTCATCACCTATTTTTAGTTTACCTATTATCTCTTTGTTTTGTATTATTTGTGAGTTATTTATTGCAACACTCTTAATTGAATTATAAATTCTCTGTGTTGTATTTGGAAGAATAAATAAATTAAATGTCCATTTATTCCAGCCACCATAATAACCCAATTCTTTTATATAGACATATACAAGTCTTTCTGCTGAATATATAAATTCAATACCCACAAACATATCCATATCTTTACTCTTAATACCATATCGACTTGTTATAGTATAAAAACTATCTTTATTAAGATTATTTTTTTCTATTTCTGTTAATGGTCTAGCATAAAGCACTCTG
>NZ_JACHTO010000089.1:0-536 GCF_020135895.1 Campylobacter sp. 2457A
CATAAGGCTTTTCATGGCTAAAAATAAAAGAAAAATAAATATTTCTAGAGCAAGAAAAATAAGCATACTCCCTGACTTATCCTGTTTGCATCCTATATTGGAAGATAATACTTTATTATGTTTACATGGAGGCAAAGTCAATTTAAAAGCAAAAAAGGCTAAAAGAATAAAATATAATAATGTTCCTGTTATGTTACACGATGAAATACAAGGAGCTAGTATAAGTGGATGTTTTAATCCTCCAGTCGCTGGAGGGCCTTGTACTAAAGTTGCTTTGGTATTTCCTTATACTTATTCAAAGCATAAAATCAATAATAAATATTCCGTTTATCAAATGGGCTTAATAGGAGTAAGTAATAAAGGCTATCCTGTGCTTTCTATACCTAAGGGCAATAAGATTAAACTAGCCTTAACTAAAATACAAGCTAGTCCTCTTGCTAAGATTAGATATGATGGGAAAAAGTGGCAAAAAATAAAGATAAAAAACGATAGAGCAAAGCAAATAGAAGCATTAAAGAATAATCGGCAAAAAGGTA
>NZ_JACHTO010000090.1:0-528 GCF_020135895.1 Campylobacter sp. 2457A
GGGGTAAAAGATTATGAAGAAGCTAGTAGATTAGATTATAAAGGATATGATCTTTTTCAAAAAGCTATTAAGAATTTAAGTTATGCTTATGAACAAGGTAAAGATTATAAGGCAGGACTTGTTTTAGCAGAACTTGGATATTCAAAAGATTATTTTAGAGCTATTATAGGTAAATTAGATCAAGATGAAAAAAATGAAGCTTTATTGGATAAATTGATTGATGAATTTTTAAAGGCTAATTATAGAAGTATAAGAATCTATAATGAGCTTATAGACAAGTATGACTTAGGAGATGCTTATTGGGGTTTATATGTTTATTCACGTAAAATAGAAGATACAGTATTTGATGATAGATTTTATTTTGCTCAGCTTAAAGACAGTAGTAAAAAACTTTATGAAGATGCTTTTAAGCATGGAGCTTATGGAGCTTTTAGTGCTAAGGCAAATGCTATATATTCTAATCTAATTGCAGGAGAGTATCAACTTTGTTTAGGTATATTAGGTAATAAACAAGCTTTTTATGATGCA
>NZ_JACHTO010000091.1:0-522 GCF_020135895.1 Campylobacter sp. 2457A
TTATTTTAAACCTAATACTCCATTGGATGAGGCTATTTCTTTTGGGATAAATAAAAATAAAACAATCTTAAAAAAAGCAGGTGCTAAGACTTGGGAACAATTGGTTAAAGAATACAATATTGATACGAGTTTAGAGAGACCAGAACAAATTAAAATGTATGAAGAAAGAAGAAAGATAAAAAAATAATAAAAAGGAGATATTATGGAATTTGATGTTGAAATTTTAGACAATCTTGAGAATTTTAAAGAATTCTTAAAAACAAAACCTAGCAAAGAAGTTTTACAGGCTGTTAATTCTCATTTAGAGGATTTTTTAAGTGATGCGTATGATCATATCGATCCAGAAGAATACGAAGTAGCTTTTGAAGAAGAAACAGGAATATCTTATCGTGATGCTACTGAGGAAGAATTTGATGAGTGGTTTATTGCAAATGTACTTTGCTTTGAAGATTTAAGTGAGATTTGCAAAATTCTTCGATCGCTTTTAGAGGCTAAAGATTTAGATAAAGCTTTGGAAAATTT
>NZ_JACHTO010000092.1:0-521 GCF_020135895.1 Campylobacter sp. 2457A
CTATACTTACTCCTTTAGGAATTCCAGTGCTCCCACTAGTAAAAAGTACATAAAGTAAATTAGTATCGATATGGTTTTCTTTAGCTTTAGTGATTAGATTTTCATCGATATTAAAACTTTTAAAATTTTCTATATAAAGAGTAGGTAAATTTAAATCTAATTTTAATTCTTTAGAAGTGATTAGAAGTTTTGGTTTTAAAACTTCTATAACTTTTTCTATTCTTTCTTTAGGACTTTTTTCATCTAAGAGTGTATAAAAGTTTCCACTTAAGGCTACACCAAAAAAAGAAATCAAACAATCAATGCTTTTAGGTAAGATAATAAGAATGGCTTTTTGCAAAGGTAAGGTATCATTATCTAAAGTTCTTAAAATTTCACTGGCAACTTTTTTAGAATAAAGATCAAATTCTTTATAAGTGATTTCTTTTTTACCTTCTTTAGCAAAAGGTTCAACAAAGGCTATTTTTTCACTAAAATTTTCAACGCTTTTTTCTAGGAAGTTATAGATGTGGGTGAGCATG
>NZ_JACHTO010000093.1:0-505 GCF_020135895.1 Campylobacter sp. 2457A
ATTTCCTGCAGAAGTTTTCAAAGTGGCAAATTGAGATTGTCCTGAACCTGATGAAAATCCAGAACCTGCTGAAATATTATAGTAACCCGATGCTCCAGACATATCACTTCTAACAAAGGCGACTGTATTTTGTAAAGTTACAGATATATTCTTTCCAGAGCCTATTGAAAATCCAGAACCTGCTGAAAATCCATTACCCTTACTCATATAGACACTAACAGTGCTAACATTCATAACAATTTGTTTTCCACCGCCTTGATAAGCATTAAAACCCATAGCATCAGCTACATTAGCATCAATTTGTCCTTTAGATTCTCTTAAAGATACCGAAGCTTGAGAAATCATATCAGCTGATCCCATACCTATAGCACTAAGTCCTGTTCCGCTTATATTAATATCTCTACCATCATTTTTAACTAAAGATAATCTTCCATAATTTTCTTTTTGACTATTTAAAATACCAGAACCTACACCAATATCTCCAGTTATTTTTATACCTCTACCA
>NZ_JACHTO010000094.1:0-503 GCF_020135895.1 Campylobacter sp. 2457A
TTTTTACCGGTAGTGCAACACTTGGAATTTTAGCAGGCATTGCTATTGTTGGCACAGCAATGGTAGCTCTTTGGTGGATTAATTCTAAAATAGAATCTTGGTTAAAAGAGTATGGTATTTCCTTTGTTGATGTTATGAGAGAATTTGAAACTCATTTATCTTTGGGTTTAACTTCCAACGAAAGATATTATTATAATTTAGCGCATTGTCATAAAACACAAATTAAAAATATGCAAAAAATTCACTTATACTATAATGGCAAAATTGTCAAAGATTTAAAGCATTATTATTTTCCTTTTTATGACTTTAAAAAAACTCCTATACTTAATAATACCATTGAAAAAACAAATGAATTGCAAAATAATTACAAAGTATTAAGTCCAAAAGATACAATAGACAATATTAATATCGACTCAGAACCTTATTTATTAAAAGCTTTATATTTTTGCGAAAATTTTACTAGCTTAAATCAAAACAATCAAGCTTTATTAAATACACAATAT
>NZ_JACHTO010000095.1:0-496 GCF_020135895.1 Campylobacter sp. 2457A
CCCATAAGAGTGTGATTGATTATACGTTAAAAATTTGTGAAATTTTAGAGATTGATTCTAAAAATTCTTTACTTAATCAAACTCCGTTTTATTTTAGTGCTTCTGTGAGAGATATTTTTTCAAGTGTAAAAGCAGGTGCAACTTTACACATCGTCCCCAATCATGTCTTTGCTTTTCCAAATGAAATTTTTTCTTATATGGAAAAAGAAAAAATCACTACTATTTCTTGGATACCTTCAGTTTTAACCCATCTTTGTAAAGGAAATGCTTTAGATAAATATAGACTTGATTCTTTAAAAACTGTAGCTTGGGTGGGTGAGATTATGCCTACCAAAACTTTAAATATTTGGAGAAATCATCTTAAGGAGGCTAAATTTATCAATCTTTACGGCCCAACCGAGATTGCTGGAACATGCACCTACTACATCATCAACCGCCCTTTCAAAGATGATGAACTCTTACCTATAGGTAAAGCTTGTAAAAATACAGAACTTTT
>NZ_JACHTO010000096.1:0-496 GCF_020135895.1 Campylobacter sp. 2457A
AGAAGTTCTGTATTTTTACAAGCTTTACCTATAGGTAAGAGTTCATCATCTTTGAAAGGGCGGTTAATGATGTAGTAGGTACAAACATCTGTGATTTCAGTAGGACCATAAAGATTAGCAAATAAGGTATTAGGTAGATGTTTTCTCCAAATGTTTAATTGTTTATTAGGCATGATTTCGCCACAAAAGAGTATTTTTTTGAGATTTTTTGAAGAAAAATTATCCAAAGCTTCGGTGTTCGCAAAATAAATCAACACTGAAGGCACCCAAAAGATTGTACTCACTTTTTCTTGTTCTAAGCATTGTAAGACTTTAGCAGGAAAAGCAAAGACATGATTAGGGATGATGTGTAAAGTTGCACCCACTTTTACACTTGAAAAAATATCTAAAACACTATTATCAAAATAAAATGGAGCTTGATTAGCTAAAATTTCATTCTCATCAAAATGAAAAGTTTCACACACCCAAAACGTATAATCAATCACACTCTTGTGAG
>NZ_JACHTO010000097.1:0-487 GCF_020135895.1 Campylobacter sp. 2457A
GTTTTACCAATCAAGAGTTTCAAATTGGTTCAAGTTCAAATCAAACAGTAAAAGCGACTATTGGTGCTACTCAGTCTTCAAAAATAGGTGTGACAAGATTTGAAACAGGTTCTCAAAGTTTTACTTCAGGGGTTGTAGGACTTACAATCAAAAATTACAATGGCATTGAAGATTTTAAATTTCAAAGCGTTGTAATCTCAACTTCAGTAGGAACAGGTCTTGGAGCTTTGGCTGAGGAGATCAATAGAAACGCTGATAAAACAGGCGTTAGAGCTAGTTATGATGTTAGAACTATAGGAGCTTATGCAATTAAAGGTGATTCAACATCTGCAGACTTTGCGATTAATGGAGTAACTATTGGTAAAGTTGATTATAGCGATGGCGATGAAAATGGATCTTTAGTTTCTGCGATCAATGCGGTTAAAGATACCACAGGTGTTACAGCTTCTAGGGATGAAAATGGACGTTTAGTTCTTACTTCAGCTGA
>NZ_JACHTO010000098.1:0-486 GCF_020135895.1 Campylobacter sp. 2457A
TCTCTTGAAGTTAAAACAAGCTTACCATTCTCATCCCTAGAAGCTTCAACCCCAGTAGTATCTTTAACAGAATTGATCGCAGCAACTAATTGACCATTTTCATCGCCATCCTTGTAACTAATTTGCCCTATAGTTACTCCATTAATCGCAAAGTCTGCAGATGTTGAATCACCTTTAATTTCATAAGCTCCTATAGTTCTAACATCAAAAGTAGCTCTAACTCCTGTTTTATCAGAACTTCTATTGATCTCCTCAGCCAAAGCCCCAAGACCTGTTCCTACTGAAGTTGAGATTACAACGCTTTGAAATTTAAAATCTTCAACCCCATTATAATTTTTAATCACAAGACTTGCTACACCTGAAGTAAAACTTTGAGAACCTGTTTCAAATCTTGTCACACCTATTTTTGAAGACTGAGTAGCCCCTATGCTTGCTTTAATGGTTTGATTTGAACTTGAACCAATTTGAAACTCTTGATTGGTAAAG
>NZ_JACHTO010000099.1:0-477 GCF_020135895.1 Campylobacter sp. 2457A
CCCTTCACATTCTTTATCTCATCCTTATGTATGATAGTATTTTGATTAGAACCTATTTCTATATCTTTGTTTTCTCCTACAAACTCACTTGAATTTTTTGCTATTCTTATTTTATTATCCACCCCTACATTTAAAGTATTGCTTAATCCTACTATGGTATCTTTAGAAAGAGCTACATTAGTTAAATATTCTCCTCCTATATTGACATTTTTAGCTAAGTCTATGGTTTGAGTATGGACTTTTTTAATCCTTTCATTATAAATTCCATCTACCATAGAATCTTTATCATTTAAAATTCTTTGAGTGAAATTGTGCTGCACTAATTCATCATAATCCTTTTGGGCTTTTAAATAAATTTGTTCTTTATCTTTTATATTTGAGAGAGTGAGTTCATTTAAGCCTTCTTCATTTACACCTATAGTTTTAGAAGAAAGGGAGGTTTGATGATCATTAAAAGGAAGATTGACTAAGCTTGGA
>NZ_JACHTO010000100.1:0-477 GCF_020135895.1 Campylobacter sp. 2457A
TCTTGAACTCTTGGTAGATAAAATTTATCCTTTGTTTTCATTGTTCCATATCTTGCCTTCATTGAAACACCAGGATTTATATTGAATTTAGCTCCAAGTTCCATAGAAGTTTTTAAATTTGGCAACCAATCTCTAAACCATGTAAAGCTTGTTTTTGTAGAGAAAAGATTTAAATAGTTTTTATAAATTCTTTCTCCACCACTCAATATAGCATTGCCTTTGATATTTTTCATTGAGAAAGCCTCTGTGTAACCACCTTCATAAACTAAACCTACTTCTGGAGAGAAGATATTATTACCATAGTTAAAATTCATACCCAAATCCGCACCTAAACCATAAGAATAAGAATGTGGTTTAGCTCCTGCTTCTTTATCACTTCCTACTTTTTTTGTTAAATTATTTTTAACAAAAGCTGTTTTACCTTGAGCTTTTAAATAAACATCTTGACCTTTGCTTGTTGTAAATAAGGTGTTAAAG
>NZ_JACHTO010000101.1:0-474 GCF_020135895.1 Campylobacter sp. 2457A
CTTTGTAATCTTGGTAAATGGAATTTATCTTTTACTTTTACTTGACCAAATCTAGCTTTAGCTGTAACTTCTGGATTGATATTAAGCTTAGCTCCTAAAGTCATAGAAGTTTTTAAATTTGGCAACCAATCTCTAAACCATGTAAAGCTTGTTCTTGTAGAGAAAAGATTTAAATAGTTTGCATAAGTTCTTTCTCCACCTTTAACTGTAGCTTGACCTTTGGTATTGATCATAGAAAAAGCTTCAGTATAACCACCTTCATAAGCTAAACCTACTTCTGGAGAGAAGATATTATTGCCATAGTTAAAATTCATACCCAAATCTGTACCTAAACCATAAGCATAAGAATGTGGATTAGCTTTAGCTTCACTCTTACCGATTTTTTTACCTAATTCATTTTTAACAAAGGCTGTTTTACCTTGAGCTTTTAGATAAACTTCTTGACCTTTACTTGTTGTAAATAAGGTGTTAAAA
>NZ_JACHTO010000102.1:0-461 GCF_020135895.1 Campylobacter sp. 2457A
GGATATGGAGCTAATGCTAATATTTCTTTTTTAGACTTTGATAGAGAGTATATCGCTAAAAAATTTGATGTCGTTGTGGTGAATGTTTTTTATCATTGTTTTTGTCAAAGAAGATCCAGTGAAGAAAAGTATAGTGCTATAACAATGTTTATAGAAGATGATTTGCAAAATTTAAAAAAGGCTTTAGAAAATATCGGCATAAATGCATATGATTTAAATATTTACAATGCGGATAATTATTATCAAATCCTAAATCAAACAATATCAAATTTAAAATCAAATAACCAAATTCCACAAGATTACAAAGCTTGCTTTACTTCAACTTTTATCCCACCCAATGATGAATATCAAAACTATGGCATTATGGCTGCTATTGATCATATCAATGCCTTAAAAGATATTGTTAAAAATTATCCACAATTTGCAAATTTGCCAAAGATCTACGGGGGGGGGTCATACGG
>NZ_JACHTO010000103.1:0-459 GCF_020135895.1 Campylobacter sp. 2457A
ATCTTTTTTATATAATGATCCTAACAATTAAAAATAATAAAAATTGATTATTTTAGATTGATTATTCTAAATTTGTTAGTTGTTTGGTGGAGTGGGTAAGTTTTACTGATAAGCAAACTAATCATTAATTTAATAGATTAAATTACTAAAAAAGATTAATACTTTATAGTATTGATAATTAAATTAGCATATTTATTGAAGTTAATATTCCTAGTCATTGTTATAAACTTTGATTGAACTAATAATAAGTTAAATGTGATTAAACAATAAAGTATTTGAAGATATGATGAAATTATATTTATTTTTTTACTTATTAAGCTTGTGATTTTTATACTTACTATAAATTATTTTAATGTTTGTGGTTTTTATATTTCTTATATGAAGAGGTATCAAATTGAGTTTTAGTGATTTTGATATTTAGCTAAATTAAATTCTATTAATCAACTAAAATAATGTTAG
>NZ_JACHTO010000104.1:0-458 GCF_020135895.1 Campylobacter sp. 2457A
AGCAAGCAAAGCTTAGAATATAAAGATTTAATTTCAAACATTCTAGAAGAACAAAAAACCACACAAGTAGATAAAAAACAAGCTATAGCTAAACTCCATGCTCTTTTAGAAAATCAAAACCTAGAATGTATCCATGGGGGTAAAGTCATACTCAAATCAAACAAAGGAAAAACTTTTAAAGATAATAACATCCCTATAATGTTAGAAAGTGATTTATTAAACTCTAGTATAGTAGCTTGTCCTTATACTATAGGTAATGTAAGCTCACCTTGTACTAAAGTTGTTAATGTAAAAGGATCTCTTTCTCAAAAGAAAGTTAATGGTGAATTTGTAATCTTACAAGAATTAATCTCAGCTTGCACTACAGATAAAAACTTTCCTTTAAAAGTAAGCTTTACCCCTACTAAGTTTAAATACGATCATAGTTTTGATCCTAAGGAAGGGTTAGGAAAACAAAG
>NZ_JACHTO010000105.1:0-438 GCF_020135895.1 Campylobacter sp. 2457A
CAAATTATCAAAAACTTTGCCAAACATCCTCCCTATGATAAATATGGTATGCTTCCTTTTTTAGATGAGTTAATCTCTACAGAATGGATTATAGATCCAAACGAGTATAATTTTATTTATGATATTGATAATGATGTAGTAACAGCAATGTTAAGAGGAATCGATAAGGGTAAATACAAGGATCCAAGAGATGTGGATTCTACTCCTGAAAGCAGATGGGAATTTGATCAAGAAATAGATGCTTATAAAAAAGGTTGTGTAAGAAGTTATAGTTATGATATACCTAATCGCTGGAGTGAAACAAAGGTAGAAACTTATCTAGAAGAGCTTTATTTGCAAGCCAAACTCGCAGCCTTAACCCCTCCTCAAGGTTATCCTAATGCCCCTTATTATTTTAGTCCTGAAAGATTAGATTTTCTTTACAAAAAACATAAATTA
>NZ_JACHTO010000106.1:0-434 GCF_020135895.1 Campylobacter sp. 2457A
TTCTTTTAAAATGTTTAGGTATCATATAAAGAGGTAATTTATCTTTTAAAAACATTCTAAAATCAATTTCTTCTTTACTCTCATAAAAACAAATAATCTCTTCTTTAAAAATACAAGCAGAGTTTCTTACTTTATCATGAGAATTAATAATACTTTCTATTTCTCCTAATTCTATTCTATGACCCATGTATTTAATCTGATTATCTGCTCTTCCATAACACAATAATTCTTCAAATTCATTATAAGCAACAATGTCTCCTGTTTTATAGAGTAAATCTAAATAATTATCATGTAAAGGATTTTGTATAAAAGCTTTTTTGGTTTTTTCTTTATCATTGTAATATCCTAAGGATAAAGAAGTTCCTCTTATATATAATTCTCCTTTTTTGCCTATTTCTTTAGGACTTATATAATTCATATTCTCATCAAAGACT
>NZ_JACHTO010000107.1:0-428 GCF_020135895.1 Campylobacter sp. 2457A
AAAAATGTAAAAAATATTTATTTTTTTAAATTACAATATCGATTATGATTAGCTGTAAAGACTTTAAATAAGCGAAATTATCATACTTTGCGTATATTTTTAGAATACTTTTGAGTTGTGCGACTAGAAAAAAGATTGCTTTAGAAAATTTGCAAAATTAAAAATATAAATATTCTAAAAAGCACAAAAGCCAACAAAAAGGCAAGCATAAAACAAAACTATATAAAAAATAAAAGATAAAAAATAATATTAACAAGAACAAAAAATAAAAACAAGATAATTCAACTAAGAATAATAGAAGATAACAAAAACAAAAACAAAAATAAAAACAAAAAACCAAAGAAATAAAACCACTGATTTAATCAGTAGTTTTATTTTGAAATGATTTTTACAAAAAGGAAAACCCACCCAACACTAACCCACAACTT
>NZ_JACHTO010000108.1:0-401 GCF_020135895.1 Campylobacter sp. 2457A
ACCTTTTGTAATTAGGATTCTGATTAGGATGAGGGCGATGATAGTGGCAATGATGCCTATAAGGATTTGTTTAAAGAGAATGGCTTTAACAACTCCTGTATAAGTTTCATCTTCTGTAACCGTACATACTCTAAATTTTGGATTGATTGTTGCACTACATAGTACTTCATAAGAATTCCCTTTATCATCCTTTGCTCCAAAAAGAGCATTTTCTTCTTTTGGATTAAGATAATAATTTGGATTAGTATTGATTGTATTAGCTATATTTATACTTAGTGGATTTTTTGTAAGAATTCTTTCTGGATATTGATGAAAATAAATCTCACCATCTGGACTATAAACTGCAGCATAAGTATTTTCAGAATGACCATAAGCTAAAACATCTTTGGAAAATTGCTCTA
>NZ_JACHTO010000109.1:0-398 GCF_020135895.1 Campylobacter sp. 2457A
AGGAATTAACCATGAATCCAAAAATTTCAATTATAGTTCCTTCCTTAAATTCATTAGATTATATTAAAGAGTGTATAGAAAGTATTTTAAACCAGACTTTAAAAGATATAGAGATACTTTGCATTGATGCTAATTCCACAGATGGAACTTTAGAATTTCTAAAAGAATGTGAAAAAAAAGATAAAAGATTAAGAGTTATTGTATCCGATAAAAAAAGTTATGGCTATCAAGTAAATTTAGGTATTCAACAAGCTACAGGAGAATATCTTGGAATTGTTGAAAGTGATGATTATATTAAAGAAAACATGTATGAAAGACTTTATGAAGTAGCAAAAGAACAAGATTGTGAAGTTGTAAAAAGTGATTTTTATATTTTAAAAGATGGAAATAAAGAATAT
>NZ_JACHTO010000110.1:0-398 GCF_020135895.1 Campylobacter sp. 2457A
TTGAGGAAGATTTTGGTATCTAAACTTTTAAAATCTATTTGATATTTTTCTTCTATGAAATTTATATCTAAAACACTTTTATCTTTAGTGAATATATCACAATGATTCTCATAGATATGAATTAAATTTGACATAGAAATAAAAGAAGTATTGCTATCATTAGATTGCAAATCTTGTAAATTTACTTTATCTAAAAATATGATTTTTATATTGCTTGTTTTTAAAACTATAGTATTAGTATTTTTATCATAAAATTGTTCTATGTTAAATACTTCATTTAAGACTAAATTAACATCATTTTTTTGAGTATTCAAACTTTGATTATTTGGATTATCTTGTAAGGAATTTTCTTTATCTAAATAAGCTTGGATATTTTTTATATTTTCATTTCTTTCTTG
>NZ_JACHTO010000111.1:0-379 GCF_020135895.1 Campylobacter sp. 2457A
GTACTAGATTTAGCAAAAGCAAAATGTTGCATAGAATTACCCATAACACTATCAATAAATGTTGATCTTCTTGAAGTAGTGTTGATTAAAGATCTAAAAGTAGCTCCTGCTATGGAAGCATTAAGGTTAAAATCTGTTGCTAATTTTCCTGTGAGTGGATCAACATCTATAGTGATTTCACCGCCACCATTTACACTTATACCACCTATTTTATCAGGTTTTACTCCTGAAATGAGATTGCTAACATTATCAAGTTGTCCTAAATCAAGTCCGCTTTGATCTACAGTGACTTTATCTACAGTTACATTGTCTTTATTATCTCCACCTACCACAACAGTTTCTAATTGACCATTTTCATCAGTAGAAACAACCCAATCTT
>NZ_JACHTO010000112.1:0-322 GCF_020135895.1 Campylobacter sp. 2457A
AGCACTTGAAATGTCAAACGTGGATTTGAGTCGTTCTTTAACAGAACTTATCATCATCCAAAGAGGTTATCAAGCAAACTCTAAAACGATTTCAACCAGTGATCAAATGCTTCAAACTTTGATCCAATTGAAACAATAATTTTTTGATCTTTTGATTCTTTATAAAATTTTTCCCACTTTTGTGGGAAACTAATCTTGCTTTACAAGTCTATTTTCTGGTAGATTTGTAATACTGGATTAGACTTGACTGCCTTCAAAATTATTGCTAACTCGCTCTTTTTAGAGTGAGTTGCAAATAATTTTGAAAAAAATTTTCAATAAC
>NZ_JACHTO010000113.1:0-322 GCF_020135895.1 Campylobacter sp. 2457A
GAAAAAAGGAATTAAATGGCAAAATCACATAGGTTATGGTGGAGCTTTGTTTGATAATCAGTTTAATCAAGCAAAAGCTAGTGGCTGGAAAGCAAGTAGTGAAAGTATCAATTCTTATGTTGGATCTATAATGGATAGATTAAATAATCTTATAGGACAAACTAGGGTTTGATAAATTTTTAAGATAAATAAACTTATTTATCTTAAATTGAATTATAAATTCTAATTTTTTACCAATTTACACATTATCATTAAATTATATTAAAAAATAAAAAACTTTTAAACTTATCCAAAGTGGAACAAATTTTGCTTGTATTTAATT
>NZ_JACHTO010000114.1:0-318 GCF_020135895.1 Campylobacter sp. 2457A
TCTTTATTAAATTATTATCTTTTTCTTTGAATTATTAATGATTATTCTTTAATAAAACTTTACTTGATAATTATCATTGAATAAATCTTTGATAATTATCTTTGCTTTATATTATTGCTTGATATTATTATCTTTATTTGTATGATTAGATTATTCTTATTTACGATTATTTTTTGTTATAGATTATTTATTTATGTGATTATCTTTTTAATATAATCATCTTTCTTTTTTGATTATCTTTAATATAATTATATTTTCTTTTGTGATTGTATCAATATAATTATTTTTTAAATTATCTTTATTTAATACATTTTTTTA
>NZ_JACHTO010000115.1:0-310 GCF_020135895.1 Campylobacter sp. 2457A
GAGTACAATCTCCTCCGACAACTCCCATAAGCTTCCCATTTTTATAAATAGGCATTGCGTAGGTTAAAATATGATTATTGTTCATCAAAGATTGATAAGGACCATATACACTTGATTTTGTTGTCTTTTTAGCTTCTTGATACCATGTTAAATTTTTGAGAGCAAAAGATTTAGAATCCAATATTTTTCTATCTGACAAAAGAACTCTTCCAGAATTTTCAAAACCTAAAAAAACAAGTTTAAAGCCAAAAGCTTCTTTGAAAGATTCTAACAAACTAAAGATTTCTTCATCGTTGCCTTTATCTAATAC
>NZ_JACHTO010000116.1:0-309 GCF_020135895.1 Campylobacter sp. 2457A
GATTGGATAACGGGGGGGGGATGAACAACTTTTTGCTTTGTTAGAATCTTTCAAAGAAGCTTTTGGTTTTAAACTTGTTTTTTTAGGTTTTGAAAATTCTGGAAGAGTTCTTTTGTCAGATAGAAAAATATTGGATTCTAAATCTTTCAATTTACAAAATGCTGGATGGTATCAGTCAGCACATGGCGCAACCAAAACTGTTGTTTATGGGCCATATAAATCTGCAACAGATGGAGTTTCTGCATTAACTTATACAATGCCTATTTATAAAAATGGAAAATTTATAGGGGCCGTCGGCGGTGATTATAG
>NZ_JACHTO010000117.1:0-309 GCF_020135895.1 Campylobacter sp. 2457A
TATTTTAAACCTGCATAATAAGATCTATTGTTTATATCAAAATAGGTTGATTTCATTTTAGTATCTTCATAACCTGCATACACACCATAGATACCACTATCTTTTAAAGTAGAATAACCTATAATAGTTCCTTTAGTGTGTCCTTTACTTTCTTCATTTAAAGAAAGTTCAACATTCTGTGAAGAAGTATAAGGAAGGATAAATAAAGAATGCTCTTTATTATAACCATAGCTTCCATTATTAAAATCATTTTTTATATAATCACTTGCACTTGCATATAAATTACCTTTTTCTTGCATAGCAATAGCA
>NZ_JACHTO010000118.1:0-292 GCF_020135895.1 Campylobacter sp. 2457A
GGGGGAAATTATTAATGACTTCTAAAGAACTTATCTCAGAAATCAAAGATTATGCTAAGTATTTAAAAATATTTTTAAACTAAATTTTACATCAAGAGAAATATACAAAAAAAGAGTCTTCAATAATAAAGAAAAACCAAATAACGATAATTTAAAAAAACAATTTTTTATAACAAACTTTTTGATAAAGGGGTTTAAATGCTATTTGCCATTTTTTTTGGATTGTTTGTTGGTATTTTGTTTTTTGGAGGCTATTTGATAGGATTTTATATTTATTCTTTTACTATCTTAA
>NZ_JACHTO010000119.1:0-270 GCF_020135895.1 Campylobacter sp. 2457A
ACAAACCCGAATTTGCTTATTATGAAGATAAACTTAAAGAATACATGGGAGAAGAAAACTATAAAAAAGTAAGACCTTATATGGGTATGAGTACTTATTATGTATGTAAGGGTAAAAAATATCCTGTTGTTTTTTATACTAGATTTATGTATGTTGAAACAAATTATGGTTTATTTGGAGATGAAGCAATAGGATTTAGCTTTACAAGCCTAAGTCACAAAGGTGTTGGAGTTGGATCTTCTTTGCATTATTTTATAAATGGTAAATTTG
>NZ_JACHTO010000120.1:0-267 GCF_020135895.1 Campylobacter sp. 2457A
AGATTAATAGGTGAAATTATAGATAGAATAAAAATTTAATAAATTATTTTTATTTGATTTTATTTTAAAATTTGATATAAATTATAAATGAAAGATGATTTAAGTTGGGAAAAAAATGAAAGGTGTTATTTTTAAAAACGAAAAGAGCTAGACTTTTGAAAAAATGATACGTTAGAATTAAAATATATATTCTTTCCCTAGAAAGCATTAAAAAATCTTATTATGTATGATAATAATTCACACAGTATAACAAGTTTTATATACCAA
>NZ_JACHTO010000121.1:0-261 GCF_020135895.1 Campylobacter sp. 2457A
ATTATGAGAATGGGTGGAGAACCAGCTATTGCAGAACCTGTTCTCTTAGGTGTTACAAGAGCTGCGATTGGAAGTGATAGTGTGATTTCTGCAGCATCTTTCCAAGAAACAACTAAAGTCTTAACCGAGGCTAGTATAGCAGGTAAATTTGATTATCTAGAAGACTTAAAAGAAAATGTTATTTTAGGTAGAATGATTCCTGTAGGAACTGGTCTTTATAGCGAAGAAAAATTTAAATTAAAAGAAAATAATTAAATAGCC
>NZ_JACHTO010000122.1:0-258 GCF_020135895.1 Campylobacter sp. 2457A
AACATCATAGGACAACTTTTTCTAGCAGGATATATAGACTTTGGTTCTTATTGTGATGAAGATAGAAATAAAATAGACTATCCTACTAATTTATCTTATTATAAAGAAGATAAATATCAAGCTTGGATACATTTTAGAGATAATTTCTTTTATCAAGAAAAATTTATTAGAGATTTGGATGATCCTAAAACATTAGATGAGGATGGATATAGTCTTATTTTAGGTGATGCTTCTTGGGATACACCACAATATTGGTCG
>NZ_JACHTO010000123.1:0-258 GCF_020135895.1 Campylobacter sp. 2457A
GGCAAAATCACATAGGTTATGGTGGAGCTTTGTTTGATAATCAGTTTAATCAAGCAAAAGCTAATGGCTGGAAAGCAAGTAGTGAAAGTATCAATTCTTATGTTGGATCTATAATGGATAGATTAAATAATCTTATAGGACAAACTAGGGTTTAAACTGATTTATAAATTTAAAAAATATTATCTTAATAGATAATTCTTTTAAAATTATCTTTAAAAACTATTTTTTACAAAAACACCCTAACCCCTATATAGACAA
>NZ_JACHTO010000124.1:0-256 GCF_020135895.1 Campylobacter sp. 2457A
AAAATCCTTACTATAAAGTTTAAAATCTAATTATCTTTAAGGATAAAAATTACCCATCGATTATACAATTTAAAAACATTGATACAAAAGGAGAGCAACATACAAACCCTATGAGCCAACTTATTTTTTTACGTTTTTCTCCTGTGCTATAGCATTTAAAAAAATAAGCTTGCAATAAACAAAGAACTATAAAAGGTGCAAAAAACGTTGAAAACATAAATACTTGAAATAAAGCTTTTAAATAAATATATATATA
>NZ_JACHTO010000125.1:0-249 GCF_020135895.1 Campylobacter sp. 2457A
AAAAAATACATCCACTATTAAACCACTTTCAAAAAAAATAATAAAATTTATTTATCTATAATAATAAAAAATTTTAATTTGATAATTTCAATTATAATTTATTATAATTACAATTATTTTTAATAATAATATAAATTATTTTTAAAGATAAACTTTTAAATTTGGGTTAAAGCTATCAAAATAAACCCTATAATATCAGCTTTAACTCTACTCAAAATCAAGTTGCAATAATCATAATTGCTTAAAAAA
>NZ_JACHTO010000126.1:0-240 GCF_020135895.1 Campylobacter sp. 2457A
TAAATCAAATCGGTATTTACCGATTAGATTTCTTAAAATCAAATCAAATCAAACTTAATGAATCCTTAGGAGCTTCTTATCAGGATAATGGTTTATGGTTTCAAATTTTTTCTTTTGCTAAACGTATTTATTTTATCAATGAAGCATTTTATATATTAAGAAGAGATAATCCTAATTCTTCTGTATATAGCAAAGATAAAGTTTATGCTATTTGCGAAGAATATGATTTTATAAGGGATA
>NZ_JACHTO010000127.1:0-239 GCF_020135895.1 Campylobacter sp. 2457A
AGCAAACTTATCTTTGCTTATAGCCAAAATTGCTCCTTGGTATGTGGATGGAGTGATTGATAACTCAGGAGGAACTTTGCCTGGACTTGAATATTTATTTGGAAAAGAATTATTAAAATTTGAGTATACTTTTAATGATCCAAATACAATTGTAGGATGTAGCACTAGAACCCATTGGACAAGAAAAGATCCTAATTCTCCTTATTATTTTAAAGATGAAAATTATATAATAAGAGCAA
>NZ_JACHTO010000128.1:0-239 GCF_020135895.1 Campylobacter sp. 2457A
TCGCTCTTATTATATAATTTTCATCTTTAAAATAATAAGGTGAATCAGGATCTTTTCTTGTCCAATGGGTTTTGACATTGCAACCTACAATTGTATTTGGATCATTAAATGTATAATCAAATCTTAATAATTCTTTTCCTACCAAACCTTCAATAACGGGCAAAGCTCCTCCTGAATTATCAATCACACCATCCACATACCAAGGAGCAATTTTAGCTATAAGCAAAGAAAGGTATCCA
>NZ_JACHTO010000129.1:0-238 GCF_020135895.1 Campylobacter sp. 2457A
TTTATTAAAGCTTCTCCTAGTTTATAAGATAAATGTTCTTTAAATTTTAAAGCTTCTTTATAATCAGTATAAGATTCTAAAGGAGGTAATTTTAAAGAAGGATCTTTTTTTATTTTTTCCTCATAAATTTTTTGTTCTTTTTTATGCTTATCTTTTATATAAGATAAAACATAAGGCATTCTTATATAACCTAGTATGCTTTTTGAATTTTCTATCATAGCTTGTCCTAGTTTATAAG
>NZ_JACHTO010000130.1:0-230 GCF_020135895.1 Campylobacter sp. 2457A
TTGAATTTAAAGATTGGCAAAAGATTTATTTAAAAGATCCCATCAAAGGAGCTATTGCTCCTTGGACTAAAGCAGAAAAAGCTTATTTTCATTCTTTAGATGGGGAAGCTAGATATAATTATTTAGTAAAAAGAAGTGGTTTGGTATGTACTCCTGTAGATTTAAATGATAGTGCTTTAGTAAGACCTAAAAGACCTAAAGAAAAAAGATTTATTGATGCTTATAAAGAA
>NZ_JACHTO010000131.1:0-226 GCF_020135895.1 Campylobacter sp. 2457A
CTCCACCCTTTTAACAGGCTCTAAAGAATTCTCTAATAACCCCTTTTATTTTGGAGAATTAGATCAAGAAGGGATAATCAAACAAGATGTACCCAGTTATTATTTTTCCCCTAAAGATGAAAGCAGTGGTTTAGGAAGACTTAGCATCTTTTATAAAAATGATGAACTTTGCTTACTTAATTATTCTATATTAGAAAATTCTTTAAATATCAAATTAGAATGCTTA
>NZ_JACHTO010000132.1:0-212 GCF_020135895.1 Campylobacter sp. 2457A
CCAACTTATTTTTTTACGTTTTTCTCCTGTGCTATAGCATTTAAAAAAATAAGCTTGTAATAAACAAAGAACTATAAAAGGTGCATAAAGTGTTAAATAGCAAATCCAATCAAATAAAAAGTTTATATAAATATATGCACGATACTCATCTGGCGAAAGTTTCTTAACTTCTGGAGGATCTAAAAAAGACAAGAAACTGTCTGTATTAATAT
>NZ_JACHTO010000133.1:0-206 GCF_020135895.1 Campylobacter sp. 2457A
TTACCACTTAAAAGTTGTTTACCATTAAAAGAGGTTGTATTAGCAATATTATCAAGCTCTTCCATTAAACGGTTGATATCAGCTTGAAGCATAGTTCTTGTTTTTAAGCTTTGTCCATCTTGAGCTGCTTGAGTTGCTTTAGTTTTAATAGTATCTAAGATCTTAAGCTGCTCATCCATTGCTTTATCAGCAGTTTGTAAGATACC